>CAIKXD010000330.1 GCA_903831265.1 uncultured Bacteroidota bacterium | reverse complement strand
GCCTCAGTTTATCCGACAGAACCCGGTACGTGCATTGTTCAGGGGTATATAATAAGTATAGTTACAGTTGATAAATTAAACATGGATGAACCATGTAAATCATTTCCTTGTAAAGCAAATGTAATCATAACTAAGTCTGGTGCTTGTGGCTTTGGTGTTCATCAAAAGCCGGTTGCAGGTGATACTTTGTTAGTTAATTTTACACACTCCCTGGCTTCAAGTCAAGAATTTAATAAAGTTTATCCTGCAAAAGTAATTTTACCAGGTTTAAAACAAGACCAATTATTTGAAGCCCAAATTCGTATCAAATTATTACCTATGGATAAGTTAGCTTATGAAATAGGAAATTATGAGTTGGTTCGTTAATTTTTATACTTTTACTCTATAATCTAGTAATCATATTATGAAATTCAAAATTATATTTTTAAGTCTGTTTTTTTGTATCAATGGAATCAATGTTTTTGCTCAAAACCAAAACCAATTTGGCTCTCCAGATGATCCCAATGGACGTGCAGCATGGGAATTAAAAAGACAAGCTGACCCCGAAACAGGTAAAATTCCAGCACACATAAGAGAACGTGAGTTAATGTTTTCGGCTACCTTGCCAAGCGATAATTCAATGGGTAACAGAAGTGAAAGTATCAATTGGCATGCCCGTGGTCCTTGGAATGTAGGTGGTATAACTCGCGCACTTGCTATGGATGTTAATGATGAAAATATTTTATTGGCAGGCACCAATTCAGGCGGTGTTTGGAGAACTACAAATGGTGGACAAACTTGGACACACATTACACCTAAAGATGATTATCATGGAATTACTTGTATTGCACAGGATACAAGACCAGGCCATACTAATGTGTGGTATTTTGGTTCGGGTGATCCATATTGTAGTGCCAGTGGTGGTGGTGCCTTTTATTCGGGCAATGGAGTTTACAAATCAATAGATAGCGGACTAACTTGGTCTAAGTTATCTTCTACAGCGCCAAATACACCTCAATCATTTGATAGCAATTGGGATGTTATTTATAAAGTAATAACTTATCCTACCGATACAGTTAATGATGTTGTATTTGCAGCAACCTATGGAGCTATTTATAAAAGTTCTAATGGTGGCGACACTTGGAGTATTATTAAAGGAAATGGAACTTCTTTTTATACAGATGTAAATGTTACGCCCAACGGAGTGGTTTATGGCACAGTAGGCAGCGATGGTGGAGGAAAAGGAATTTGGCGCTCGGCAGATGGGATTAATTTTACGAATATCACACCTCCAAATTTTGCAACAACATATGATCGTATTGTATCGGGATACGCTCCGGCAAATGAAAATATAGTTTACTTTTTAGGAAACACCCCAGGCTTTGGAACTCCCGACACTAACTTTTTAGGCACAATTGAATGGAATAGCCTATGGAAGTATACCTACATTTCTGGTGATGGTGATAGCGCTGGTGGATTATGGGAAGATTTAAGCAATAGTTTACCAACTACTGGCGGCCCATTTGATAAATTTAATTGTCAGGGATCTTATGATTTGGTGGTAAAGGTTAAACCTGATGATCCAAATGTAGTTTTTATTGGTGGTACCAATTTGTATCGCTCTACTAACGGTTTTGCTGATGCTTCTACAAACCGTTTTGTGGGAGGTTATAAACAAGGTGCAACATTACCAATCGTTCTTGGCTATGAAAATCATCATCCCGATCAACATGAAATTTTGTTTTATCCATCAAATCCTAATAAAATGTTAAGTGGAAATGATGGAGGTGTGTTTAAAACTGATAATTGCTTGCAAGATACCATGCAGTGGACATCATCAGATAATGGTTATGTCACCAGTATGTTTTATACACTTGCTATTGATCATGGAACACCTGGCAATGAAATTGTAATTGGTGGAACCCAAGATAATGGAACTTGGTTTACAAACGACACTGTGCTTACCAATCCATGGGTTACGCCAAGGGGAGGCGATGGTTCTTTTTGCGCTATTGCGGATGGGCGTACTGCTTATTATTTTAGTATCCAAAATGGCAAAATGATGAAGGCCAATGTTGATAACAATGGAAATATCACTTCATACGCAAGAATCGATCCTTTGGGTGGTGAAGGTTATCAATTCATTAATCCGTTTACGCTGGATCCAAACAACAATAATGTAATGTATTTGGCAGCAGGTAAGTATTTATGGAAAAATTCAGATTTAAGTGGCATCCCAATGATTAATAATTGGGATACTATTAGCACCAATTGGCAGCAATGGCCCGATTCGGTGCCTGTTGCTGGAGCTGAAGTAACAGCAATAGGAGTTTCAAAAACTCCAGCTAACAGAGTGTATTATGGAACCAGTAAAAAAAGATTGTACAGAGTTGACAATGCAAATGTAGGTACTCCAACTGCTGTTGATATTTCTGGTAATGTATCACCTAATTCTTTCCCTACAAACGGCTATATCAATTGCATTGCTGTTGATCCCCAGGATGCCGATAAAGTGATGGTGGTGTTTTCTAACTACTCGGTATACAGTGTGTTTTATACCAGCAATGGTGGTGGCAGATGGCGAAAAGTTGCAGGAAATTTAGAACAAAGTATTTCCGGTTCGGGAAATGGTCCAAGTGTTAGATGGGCACAAATTATTCACCCGCCTCAAGGCGGAACTGCTTATTTATTGGGCACCAGCACGGGGCTTTACGGTACAATTGTTTTAGATTCAACCAATACAGTTTGGACACAATTAGCCGCCAATGAAATTGGAAAAGTTGTTGTATCTATGCTCGATTACAGAGAAAGTGATGGTAGATTATTGGTAGCTACGCACGCAGCAGGTATTTATTCCACTTATATCAAAAACGTTGATCAACTAATTAACAACGTTTATTCTAAGCACGCAAAAAATACAAACACAGTAAAAATTTATCCAAATCCAACAAAAGACCTTATCAATATTGAACTTGTTTCAAGCAACGAGCAAAATATTTCTTTTTCATTGTATGACGCAATGGGACGGACAGTAAGAGGAATTGTTTCTAAAAAAATGGATTTGGGTGTAAACAACTTTCAATTTAATTTAACCAATTTGCCTAAAGGGACATATTACATCAAAATAAATGATGGAGAACAAGAAATTAATAAACTAATTGTTTTAGAATAATTTAGCTGCTTATAATCATTCTAAATAAAAACTTTCTTAAACAGTTAATAAATTACTGATTGGTATCAAAAATATTTTTTTACTTTTACGCGCTGAAAATAAATTAACAATCTTTATATGTCAAGTCACGCTGCTACAACACAAGTAAAAGCCAATTGGGGCGGAGGAGGAGTATCACCCCTTGGTGCTAGTTACGGAAAACTATATATGTGGTTTTTCCTAGTTTCGGATGCCTTTACCTTCTCTGGTTTATTAACTGCGTATGGTTTTATGCGCCACAAATACACAGATTTTTGGCCTAATCCTGGTCACGTATTTCACCATTTTCCTTTCTATGAAGGAAGTATTCCACTGGCATACGTAGGTTTAATGACATTTATCCTCATTATGAGTTCTGTTACTATGGTTTTGGCTGTTGAAGCTGGTCATAGAAACAAGAAAAATGAAGTGGCAAAATGGATGCTATTAACCATCATTGGTGGTTTGATGTTCGTTGGTTCGCAAGCTTGGGAATGGTACAACTTTATTTCGGGAACTGCCGAAGGGGCCGTTAGAAATATTTTGGTTGATGGAGTTTGGCAAGATAAACTAATACACGGTGCAAATTTGCAATATAACGAGTATGGCTTGCCTGTTTTTGGAGATTTCTTTTTCTTTATCACTGGTTTTCATGGCTTTCACGTTTTTAGTGGGGTTGTAATTAACTTTATCATTTATGTTAACGTTGTTAAAGGAACTTATGAAAAAAGAGGCCATTACGAAATGGTTGAAAAAGTTGGTTTATATTGGCATTTTGTTGATTTAGTTTGGGTATTCGTATTTACCTTCTTTTATTTATTGTAATCATATTAACTTAAAATAATACTACGTTTTATGGAATTTAACGATGGATATCCTTCTTACGAAACAATGGCAATTCATGATGAAGAGCATGGCAAACATATACGTAAAGTAATCTGGAAAGTATTCTGGATTATGCTTGGCGTAACTTTGGTAGAGCTTTTAGTAGGTTTTAAAGCTGAGTCATGGGGTCTTGGTAAAGTATTTCTGCAGTTTTTCTTTATTGGTTTAACTATCGTAAAAGCGGCTTATATTGTGCTTTCTTTTATGCACTTAGGTGATGAAGTTAAAGCGCTAAAATGGACATTGCTTGGTCCGTTCATTGTGTTGGTGTTGTATCTTATATTCATGGTTGATGTAGGTGAAGGAAACTATGCCAAAGCAAGAAGATATGTAATGGACAAAAATGTAACTGATGCTCCACATCATGCACCTGCAGGAAATAATGAAGGTGCTTCTGAACATCATTAATTTTTAAACTTATCTCTCGCAGATTTGTTTAAACAGCATGACAAAAAGCAACCATAACAGAAATAAAAAGATTTTTTTCTTTTCAATATTCTTAATCCCATCACTCTTGTGCTTGGGATTTTATTATTTTGCAATAAGAAAGCCATTAACACAAGGAAGGAAGAATATTTTTATAAAATTACCGCACTATGGACCTGGCCAATTTAATGGAAAGGATTCAACATTTTATAAAATACCTGCTTTTGATTTTGCAAATCAAACCAATGAAGTAATAAGTAACGTAACTCTAGAAAATAAAATTTTTGTCATTGGTGTTACTAACTACAATTCTAATCAAGCAAATCAAATTGCTGCTCAGCTATACAGAGCGCAAGATAAATTAAGCTATCTGAAAAAAGATTTTAAAATAATAACCTTTTTGCAAGAAATACCTTCCGATACCCTAAATAATTTAAAAGCATTTGCAGAAAAGGTGCACGCAGAGGCTAAAATTTGGCAGGTTGTAGCAGGCAGAAATCAGGAACTGTTGTCAATTTTTAATCAGAATACTCTTTTTAATGATAAACCAGTTTCTTTTGTAAATGATATGGAATTGTTATTGATTGATAGAAACAATCAAATTAGAGGTCACTATAACGGTGGCAATCTAAAAGAAGTAAACAGATTAATTGATGAGGTAGTTGTGCTTGCCGCAGAGTATGGTAAGATTAAAAACATGTAAATAATATTTCAATAAAAATGAACGATAAAGTTACTTTCAGAATAGTTTTAGGGATATCAATATTTGTATTTGTGGCAGTTATAATTTTAAACCGCAAAATACTTCCAGTTCCAGAAGTAATACCCGATTTTGTTTACTTTCTTCCTAAGTTAAATGCATTTATAAATGGTACTTGCAGTATACTTCTACTAATTTCTTTGTATTTCATAAAACAAAAGAACATTGAAGCTCATAAAAAAGTAAATATCACTGCCTTTGTATTGTCCTCGTTATTTTTAGTTTCTTATATCACCTATCATTGGTTGGCAAAGGAAACTTCATTTCCTCAAGGTAATCCTATGCGTAATGTTTATTTAACCATATTAATTAGTCATATTATATTGGCTGCTTTGGTTTTGCCTATGGTACTAATGTCTTTTTATTATGGCTTGCAAATGGATGTAGTAAAACACCGTAAATTAGTTCGTTTTGCTTATCCTATTTGGTTGTACGTAACTGTTACGGGTGTTATAGTTTATTTAATGATTTCGCCTTTTTATCATAATTAAAGTATTACTTTTACATCTATGAAAGCCCTTGTTTTTTCCACTGTTCTTATGCTTGCAATCATTATGTTTTTACAAACTGATTTATTTGCGCAAGGTTGTGTACAATGCAGGATGGGACCATCTTCAAACCTCGAAGGTGGTGGCAATGTTGCTCGTGGCATTAACTCAGGTATTTTGTATTTAATTTTGATTCCTTATTTGCTTATAATGTCAATTGTGGGCTATGTTTTTAGAAAGCAATTGAGTGAAAGGTGGAACATTATAAAAAATCATTTTGGACACAAAGCAATTCAAAATTAATATTGTTATAATTCAATACCATTTTTTATATTTGCAACTCGTTCTTTAAAAATACACTTATCCAGAAAGGTGGAGGGACATGCCCTGCGAAACCTTGACAACCCTTTAAACATTAACTTGTGTAAAGAAGGTGCCAATTCCTGTTCATTAGCAATAACGATGCAGATAAGTCAGACTATAAATTTTAATATTAATCATCAATATAATTTATCTCCTCTGACTTTAAAAGTTAGGGGAGATTTTTTTTTGTAGTGAATTGAATATTGATCAAGGAGCAAGAAATGTTGAATAAGAATGATGAATTAATTTATGGATTAATTTTTATTAGAGAAAGAAATAGTTTAGAATAGATTTAATTGAAATGGAAATATTGAATGAAAAAAATGCACGAAAATTTGATATTAACGAGAGGTTAATAAACCTAGCTGTATCAATTATCAGGGTGTGCGAATCTGTAAATACTACCAAATCTGGAGTACATTTAACCAGTCAATTGTTAAGATCGGGCACTTCTCCTGCACTCAACTATGGCGAAGCACAAAGTGCCGAATCGCGAAATGATTTTATTCATAAATTAAAAATAGCGCTCAAAGAATTAAGGGAAAGCTATAATTCACTCCAAATAATTCAAAGAGCAGAACTGTCTAATAATGTTCAACTCATTGAACAAACAAGCAAAGAATGTAATGAGTTGATAGCAATTTCGGTAAAAAGTATTGAAACAGCCCAAAAAAATAATCATGATAAATAATTACCAACTTAAAGATTCACGTTTTAAATTACTTTTTTCTAACGAGTTTAGTAGAAGTCTTGTCGCAGGATTGGGAAGGTATTCATTCTTCATTTTTATAATCATTCAACTTCATCATTCACATTTTAAATTCCTTGTTTCTTGTTCATTATTGATTCACTATGCTCAATATTACCAATAAAACCCAAAATTAAACCGTATACATCTTAGAACCGAAAATATAAAACGATGACCGATATTAAAAAAGAACTAGAAAAACGTGTATTAGTAATTGATGGCGCAATGGGCACCATGATTCAGCAATACAAGCTCGAAGAAAAAGATTATCGTGGCAAGCGCTTTGCCGATTGGCATAAAGATCTAAAAGGCAACAACGATTTACTTTCTCTTACACAGCCCGAAATTATAAAAACCATTCATAAAGAATATTTAAAAGCAGGTGCTGATATTATAGAAACCAACACCTTTAGTGACACAACTATTGCCATGGCCGATTATGATATGCAAGCATTGGCTTATGAATTGAATTATGAGTCAGCAAAAATAGCCAAAGAAGCTGTAGTTGAGTTTTTAGCTTCTCCTGAAGCAAATGGTCGTACCACAGCATTTGTAGCAGGTGCCATTGGTCCAACAAACAGAACTTTATCACTTTCCCCAAATGTAAACGATCCAGGATATAGAGCCATTACATTTGATGAACTTGTTGAAGCATACGCAGAACAGGTAAAAGGGCTTATTGATGGTGGTGTTGATTTATTGTTGATTGAAACAATTTTTGATACGCTTAACGCGAAAGCTGCTCTGTTTGCTATTCAAAATTATTGTAAAGAAAAAAATATAAAAATGCCGGTAATGGTTTCTGGTACTATCACTGATGCCAGTGGTAGAACACTTTCTGGACAAACTACCGAAGCTTTTTTAAACTCTGTTTCGCATGTTGATTTATTAAGTGTTGGTTTAAATTGTGCTCTAGGTGCAAAAGATATGCGTCCGTATTTAGAAGAACTTTCTGAAAAAGCACCTTTCTATGTAAGTGCATATCCTAATGCTGGCTTGCCTAATCAGTTTGGAGAATATGATCAGGATGCGCATGAAATGGGACATCAAATTGAAGATTTTTTAAAAGCTGGATTTTTAAATATTGTGGGTGGCTGCTGCGGAACAACGCCTGCGCATATCAAACGAATTGCCGAACTAGCTAAAGATGCCAAACCTCGCAAAAAACCTGAGCCAGATTCCTTAATGCATTTAAGTGGATTAGAGCCCGTAACACTGCGCCCTGAAAGTAATTTTATGAATGTGGGCGAAAGGACTAACGTTACTGGCTCTAAAAAGTTTTTGCGCTTAATTAACGAAGGAAATTATGAAGAAGCCCTAGCCATTGCCAAAGATCAAGTTGACGGTGGTGCACAGGTAATTGATGTAAACATGGATGAAGGCATGTTAGACAGCGAGGCTTGTATGACACGTTTCTTAAATTTAATTGCCTCAGAACCTGATATTGCGCGTGTACCTATTATGATTGATTCCAGTAAATGGACAGTGATTGAAGCAGGACTAAAATGCGTACAAGGGAAAGCAATTGTAAACTCTATTTCATTAAAAGAAGGCGAAGAGAAATTTATAGAACAAGCACAAAAGGTAAAGCAATATGGTGCAGCAGTTATTGTAATGGCTTTTGATGAGGTTGGTCAAGCGGATACCTTAGAACGAAGAAAAGAAATATGTAAACGCGCGTATGATATTTTGGTAGATAAAGTAAAATTTACTGCGCAAGATATTATTTTCGACCCTAATATTTTTCCAGTGGCAACTGGCATGGAGGAGCATCGGTTAAATGCCTTAGATTTTTTTAATTCAACAAAATGGATAAAAGAAAATTTACCTTATGCAAAAGTGAGCGGTGGTGTTAGTAATGTTTCATTCTCCTTTAGAGGAAATGATCACGTGCGTGAAGCCATACATTCTGCTTTTCTATATCATGCAGTAAAAGCTGGAATGGATATGGGAATTGTTAACCCTGCACAATTAGTGGTGTATGATGATATTGAAAAAACTTTACTCGAATTAATCGAGGATGTTTTATTGAATAGGAGAGATGATGCAACAGAAAGATTAGTAGATCATGCCGAATCATTGAAAGGCATCACCAAAGAAAAAACAGAGAAATCAGAAGAATGGCGCAATGGCTCCGTAGAAGAACGATTGAGCTATTCCTTGGTAAAAGGGTTGACAGATTATATTGATGCAGATACAGAAGAAGCGCGCGTTAAGTTAGGTCGTCCTTTGCATGTAATTGAAGGCCCTTTAATGGCAGGAATGAACATTGTAGGAGATTTGTTTGGTGCAGGTAAAATGTTTTTACCACAGGTGGTAAAGAGCGCCCGTGTAATGAAAAAAGCAGTTGCCTATCTTGAGCCCTATTTGTTAGCCGAAAAAGAAGCAAACAGATTAGCAGGTATCGTTGGCGATGGCAGAACAAATGCAGGAAAAATTTTATTAGCCACAGTTAAAGGCGATGTACATGATATTGGTAAAAATATTGTGGGTGTTGTTTTGGCATGCAACAACTACGAAATCATTGATTTGGGGGTAATGGTTTCTGCCGATAAAATATTGACAGAAGCAAAAAAACATAATGTTGATGTTATTGGCTTAAGCGGTTTAATTACCCCATCACTCGATGAAATGGTTCATGTAGCAAAAGAAATGGAGCGTTTAGAATTTAAAATTCCATTATTGATAGGCGGTGCAACTACTTCTAAGGTGCATACTGCAGTTAAAATTGCCCAAAATTATTCAGGTCCAGTAGTGCATGTTAATGATGCCAGCAAGTCGGTTCCGGTGGCTAGCAGTTTAATTTCTGATGAATTGCGTAATAACTTTATGGATGAGGTGAATAAAGATTACGAGCGATTACGCGAACAAAATAAAAATGCGCAATCGCAAAATAAATTTATATCTATTGAAGAGGCAAGAGCAAATAAATTCCCTATTGACTGGAGTAAAACAGTAATTGCTACACCTCAATTTGTTGGTACAAAAGTTTTTGAAGATTATAATTTAGCAGAAATAGCTGAATATATAGATTGGACTCCATTCTTCCATAGTTGGGAATTAAAAGGAGCCTATCCTCGAATTTTAACTGACACTGAAAGAGGAGCAGAAGCCACAAAATTATTTAATGATGCACAAAAAATGTTGCATCAAATTATAAATAAAAAATGGTTAACTGCTAAGGCTGTGATTGGGATATTTCCTGCTAATGCGGTTGAAGATGATATTCATATAGCTGCTGATAAATCAAAATATGTTTTCCATACTTTAAGACAACAAACTAAAAAACCAGCTGGACAATATAACGAAGCACTTGCTGATTTTATTTGCCCTTCAGGAAAGCAAGATTATATAGGTAGTTTCGCTCTAGCTACTGGTTTTGGCATCGATGAACATGTAGCCCGCTTTGAAGCCGATCATGATGATTATAGTTCAATTATGTTAAAGGCTTTGGCTGATAGATTAGCAGAGGCTTTTGCCGAACTATTGCATAAAAAAGTTCGTAAAGAAATTTGGGCCTATGCACAAAATGAAGATTTTAAAAATGAAGATTTAATTAAAGAAGAGTATGCTGGAATTAGGCCAGCTCCAGGTTATCCAGCACAACCTGATCATACCGAAAAGTTAACCATTTGGAAATTGCTAAATGTAGAGCAAAACATAGGTATAACTTTAACTGATAGTTTAGCCATGGTTCCAACGGCTGCTGTAAGTGGCTTATATATTGCTAATGCAAATGCTCATTATTTTGGAATAGGAAAAATTAGAAAAGACCAAGTGGCCGATTATGCAGTTAGAAAAGGCATGAGCCTTGAGGATACAGAACGTTGGCTAGGTCCAAATTTAGGCTACTAAAAAATAATCCTGCAAAAGTTTTGTAGGATTTTTTTTAATTATTTCTTTAACCCAAATTATGCAGTTGGAATCGTTGGTCAACAAAGTTTTTCAATAATATCAAGTGCTAACGGTCTATTTTGGATTAAAGTAATAGTGAACTATTATGAAATACGAGATGGGAGTATGTGCTTGTCCCGATGTCTACTATCGGGACAAGAAAAATGAAGTTGGGTAGGTTTCTAAGGCATAATTTGGGCTTAAACTTATTTCACACAAACAGCAGCTGCTTTAATCTTTTTGGCCTTACTTTCAATTACATCAAACCCAACATACTCATTCCCAAAAGTAACTTTAATATATTGCATGTTAGTGGCGCAAATTTTTAACCAATCGGCTGCGCTTATTGCGTAATACGGAAAATAGTTTGTTTGTTCTATCATTTCATCTGCTTTGCCAATTGGTAGGTATTTATCTTGTGCAAAACCTAAAACAGTTTCATTGTCACTTAGCAAAATGGTTAGTGTATCGCCTTTGCGGATATTTTCTTTTTGCAATTCTGGCATCGTAATTTCTAATCCAATTTGATAATTAGCGCCGTCATTTATAGTCCAAACAATAAACTGATTGGTTACCGAATTCATTATCGATTTGGTTTTTAACCCTGTTTTGATGTTGGTTTCCTCTTTAGTAAATACGCATTTTTGAGCAAACGTAATCGTACTAAATGTAACGCAAATAAATAATGTAATAACTGATTTCATATTTGTAATTTTATCAAAGTAAAATATTTTTAGTGAGTATAACTATTGTCACAAATATTATTTTTAAGAAATGTTATTGACACAGGCGTTTTTAAAATAATAGTTCACAATGTAAGCATAGATTTGATGAATATAAATCTTGATTAATATGAACACTATTTTAAAGAGTTTTTCATTTAGTCAACTACCGCCTCATTAAAGTAACGGTTCCATGGAGGCTCTCTGGAACAACACTGTTGTTACTCTGCGCTATTCCTACATAAAAGTATACACCATCGGGACAAGGTTCACCGGTATTAAAATGATTGCCATCCCAACCTCCATCAATGGCATTCCAATAACCAACTTGTTGCCCCCATCGGTTGTAAATAATTACCTCAATACTTTTATAATTAGAATTGTAAATTAAAAATTTATCGTTAACACCATCTCCATTGATAGTAAACACATTTGGTGTAAATAATGAGTCTGGTTGAGGTGGTATCGGCTCTTCACACACTTTGGTTATTACATTAAAAGTATCTATAGAAACACATACATCGGGAGCAGTGTAAAAAGAAACAATATAAACCCCTGGCTGATTTGTTTCTAAAATTTGACTACTATACCCATTGTTCCAGGTATAGTTGGCACCGGGCCCCGGATTTAAAAGAATATTATCACCTTCGCAAATTGTTGAATCGATGCTGTTGGTAGCACCTGTTGCTCTGAGGGTAACAAATACTGTATCTTGTTCTTTACATCCAATTGATGGATAACTCGTTGTTTGAATAACATAATATGTATCGCTTGTTGGATAAACAGTCGTGCTTTGTGTTGTTGCAATAGTAGAATCTAGTTCCATCCAATTAAAATTATAACTAGTACCTGTTTGGGTGGTAAGTTGCAGAGGCGTGCCTGGACATATAGTTGTATCATTTCCTGCGTCAACATTTGGTAAAGGTCTTACTGTTACATTTTTTATTCCATTGGCAGTACCACAAGAGTTAACAGCATTTAAATAAACAGGTATAGTACCCGCTGTTGGAAAGTACACATTAGTAAAGTTATTAAGGGTATCTATAATAACTCCGCTATTGGTGCTCCAGTAATAATAAGTGTTGTTTTGTAAAAAACCATTAAATGTTGCTGTGTCTCCTATGCATACTTGCCCAGGTCCTGCAACTGTTACTGACGGTGCACCAATAACCACAATTCTTGCTGTATCAGAGCCTGGGCCAACACATCCATAGTTTGTTTCAACAACACTCATGGCAAAAGGACCAGTTTGGTTAAATAATACACCCGTGAACTGATCTGTACTCCAATTGTTTTGTGTGTTAAGTGTCCACACATAATCAGAACTACTGTTATAAGGCAGCATCGTAAAGTAAATGGCGCTACCTAAACAAATAGTTGAATCAGTAATCGGTTCAAAACCTGTGAAGTTGGTGGGGTTGTATCCAAATACACCTAGTGGCACATCTGCCGGAGCGCCAATAATAACACGTATAAGTGTTCCTAAATTATTCCACATATTAGAGCTATTTGTTGCAACAATTCTAGCATAATATAAACCTGGTTGCAATCCTAAGGCTAAAAGACCTGCCAAATCTGGAATATTTATAGGCATAATAGTGTCACCAGCGGCATTGATGGATCCAATGCCTCCTGTATTTACAACAGCAAATGTCATACTGCTTAATAATTGCAGCTCGAATAAATTGCTGGGTGTGTATACTGCTGTCGAGTCAAATTGATTGATATCAACTGTAGCTGTGGTGTCATAGCCTGTAGTAGTGGTAATACATGCACTAATGTCTTGTTGATCATTTGTTTCAATATCACAATTTCGAATACAAAATGGTCCATACAAACTACCTGTTGCTGAAGGGTTTATGGAGATTACACGAATATAATAATTGCAACCCGGTGGAATAGGGTGAAATAGCGGATTTAACAAACCTGAAACGGTGCCTGGTAAAGAACCTAAAGCAGGATCATAAGTTTGAGAATTTGGAAAGGTTCCTAAAACATTAGGGTTTATAGGGAAATTTCCGGCAGAGTCGGATAGCTGTGCCACATAAGTATTATTGGTATAAACGCCTGTTGAAAAAAATGGAACATCTATAACACTGCCAACGCAAATGGGATCGGATGGATTGCTGACCATAATAGGTTCTAAGGTGGTGATAGTATTAGGACATAAAAGCACTTCAAAACAAGCACTTGTCGTGCTCACAACCACAGGTGTTACATCTATTCTCACTATTCTAATTTGGTAACAAGTTCCTGGCGGTATATTGGCCGGAATGTTTAAAAACAAAGCTTGATTAATGTTGAGATTGTTTAGTTGATAAATACCTAAGTTTGTTGGATTGTTAAAGTTACCCGCTGCATTACTCAATTCTACTTGATAAAACCCATCTCCACATAATGGATTAGTCAAATTAAAAAAGGCTAAAAAATTAAAGTTCTGACAAACAGGTACCAACTGCAATGTGTCAATTGTAATGCCTACAAAGGTTACATCAAAATTACCTACAACTCTAATGTCATCAATAGCAAATGATGGAGTAGGGGTAGAGTTAATGGCGTTATTTGTCCATCTAAAGCCAATCCTTACACTGCCTTGATTGTCAAAAACAGGATTTATAAGTTCTTCATATTTCCATTTATAAGTGTTGTTATATGTTGCACCGGGAAACTGGGTCCAAGGACCATTATTAAGGCTGTAATATACTTGTCCATAAGCATTGTTTGAATCACCCATGCACATGTAATAATAGGCCACAGTAACACCTGTATAGCCAAGGGTGCAAAACTCATCCACCACAGCAAACCTATCGCTGGCACCCAGTGCATCATAGTTTGTATTGGCCACATTGCTTCCTGCTGCAGTTATTGAATCATGTATATGCAGGTATCTCCCATTGGGAAAACTTATAAATCCTCCAAAGGTACTGTCTTGAGAAATGGTATTAGGATACAATGCCCCACCATTGTATAGGTTATTTACTATCCATTGATTAGGTCCGGTGTTACTTGCTAAGCCTGTGTCGTTAATAGTGGTAATATTAGTAGCACCCTCAAAATCTTCGGTGCTAATTAAAGTGTTTTGAGCAGCTGAATGCTCTATGAGTCCAAAGCAAAAAGCTGTAATAAATAGTAAGTATCTTTTTATCATAGTTTTGATTTTAGAGTTTTATTTAAAAAATAAAAGTATTAAGAGAATTTAACAAATGCAAATTCTTTTATGTTATTTCACATAAAACTATGAAATAGTAAATTTGTTAGTTTGAAAATCAATTGTCAAAAACAAAATAGTATATTTGCTTGAACACTTGCGCTTTGCACAAAAGAATAACCTTCATATTGTTGGTATTTTTGAGCTTTTTAAACAAAGCCAATGCCACGCATTTAATGGGTGGTGAAATCACATGGGTGTGCCTCGGTAATGGAAATTATCAGTTTCAAATGAAGGTTTACCGCGATTGCCTTACTGCAGTTTATATTACCAATGCAGGTCCAATATCTCTTTCAGTGCATAATCATCCTTCTGTTACTAGTATTCCTATGAATATTGTTGATTCTACTGATATTTCGCCTCAATGCAATGGATCTGGACCTTCCTATAATTGTGCTTCGCCAAACGGAAATACAGCCGTTAAAGAGTATATTTTAAAATCAAACAACGTTAATTTGCCTGGTGTACCTCCACCTCAAGGATGGGTTTTTTCTTGGAGCAATTGCTGTAGAAACGCCTCAATCACAAATTTATCACTGAGTTTTGCTGGCCCAGGAAATCCAACCAACGGATTTACCCTTCGAGCAAAAATGTTTGCCTATAACGGTCAAAATGCATCTCCTTGTTTTGATTCCTCACCCATTTTTCAAGAAAGACCAAGCATCATTATTTGTGCGGGTACACCCTATACTTATAATCCAAATGCATACGATCCAGATTTAGATTCTGTAAGTTATGAATTTGATAAACCATTAGATTACCTGCCCCCGGGAAATGCTTTTACAGCAACTAATCCTCCGGCAATACCTTTTGAAATAGGTTACAGCCTTGCCAATCCTTTTCCCGGACCTGCTCAAAATGTTAATAATTTGCCTGTTACTTTAAATAGCCAAACCGGTGAAATGTCTTTTACTGTTTTTAATATCGGAAATTATGTTCAAGTTATCAAGGCAACGTCCTTTAAATGTGGGCAAAAAGTTGCCGAAGTTTATCGCGAAATTCAAACCGTAATTCTCTCTTGTGGCGCCAATCAACCACCTACGGTAACTGCTCCATTCATTAATAATGGTTCTGGTTTATTTACTAATTATATTGATACTGTAACTGCTGGAGATTTGGTAACTTTTAGCATTACAGGAACAGAAAATGGTTTTTTACCAACTGGATTTCCTCAAAATATTATTTATACAGCACAAGGTGGTCAGTTTGGGACAAATTACACTAACCCTAATGCAGGCTGTTTAAATCTACCTTGCGCAACGTTAAGCCCGCCACCACCTCAAACAGCTCAGGGTAATTTAACTTTGAATTTTAATTGGCAAACAGGTTGCGAGCATGTAGCCACTTTTGAAGAATGTATTACCAACAGCAACGTTCATACTTTTACCTTTACCTTCAGGGATGATTATTGCCCTGCGCCTTCATATACAGTTGTAACCGCAACCATTGTAGTTGAAGCAATTGCAATAATTGAATCACCCAATTTACATTGTGCTAATGTTTTGAACAATGGCGATGTTGCCTTAACTTGGGAAATTCCATTAGATACTGCTGGTACTTTTAATAGTTATCATGTGTATGCATCTCCTAATTTAAATGGACCATATACAGTTATTGATAGTATTTTTAATTATAACCAAAACACCTACACTCACCTAGGTGCAGGCTGTCAACAAGCACCAATGTTTTACTTTGTAAGAAGTCGATCTGGTTGCTTTGGAAAAGTATTAACTCCTGCCAAAGATACTTTACAAACCATTTTCGTAAATATTGGTGCAGCGGTGGGCAATAATTACACTGTTACATGGAATGCGCTGCATACGCCTCCATTAAGTAGTTCATATCCTTTTTATCGCATCTTTAAACAAGTGGATAACGGTCCTTGGCAAGTTTCAACAACACCTAATTTGTTTTTTGATGATAGCTTTTTAAATTGCTCGGCCGATATCAACTATAGAGTCGAATTACAAGATTCTTTAGGATGTGTTTCTTCATCAAATATTGATAGTGTTACTTTCTTAAATAATGCGCCACCGCCTAATATGAATTTAGATAGTGTGAGCGTGGTTTTGTCTTCTCAACTTACCCAATTGGGTTGGTCTCCCTCATCAGATACAGATGTAAATCGTTATATTGTTTTACAAGAAATAAATGGAATACTCACGCCAATTGATACCGTATTTGGATACAATAATACATCATTTTTAAATTTAAATTCAAATCCGGGAAATGGATCTGAAGTTTATGGTATTGCAGCTTTAGATAGCTGTGACAATCTGGGAAACGCCTCTTTGTTGCATCATTCTATTTATCTTACACACAAAGTTAATGGTTGCTTAGGAAAGGTTGATTTTGCTTGGAGTCCTTATTTCGGGTTTAGTGGTATTAGTAATTATTTGATTTATGTAAAACAAGATAATCAACCATACACGCTTGCTGCAACTGTTTCAGGTGCTACGCAAACTTTTACTTACACCAACATGAATAATTCTTCTACCTATTGCTTTTATGTTCGAGCAATGAGCAACACAGGTGGAATTTCTGCAGCTAGCAATGAAGTATGCTTTGTGGCCAACGTAATTGATTTAGCAGATTATACTTACATGAATTATGCAACTGTAGAAAATGATTTTACAGCCGCATTAAAATGTTACATTGATACAGCAGCTGATATAGCAAGTTATGTGGTCACACGCAGAAAATTGCCATTTGGTTCAAATGATACTCTAGGTGTATTTTTAATTGATACTTATGATGAATTTATTAGGTATTATGATAACAGTGCAAAAACGCAGGAAACAGCCTATGAATATAAAATTTTTATTGTTGATGCTTGTGGTAATTTAACAGGAGTTAGTAATGTAGGCACTACAATTTTTTTACAAGGCGAAGCTTTACCCGACTTTACAAATAAATTATCATGGAATTTTTATAAAGAATGGGATGGAAAAGTAGTATCTTATAATTTATATTCTTGCGATAATTATTTAAGACAAAATCCCAACCTAGTTGCAAGCTTTGATAGTACAGCTAAATATTTTGAACACGATGTGGCTGAAATAACACCCGCTGACGGCATCATCTGTTATTTTATAGAAGCCATAGAAGGCACAGGTAATCAATATGGTTTTTTAGAAAAAAGTTTTAGCAATGTAATTTGTTTAGAACAAGAGCCTGTGCTTTATATTCCAAATGCATTTGTATTAGGAGGTTTGTCAGAGAATTTTGGTCCAATAGGTATTTATGAAAACATGGCGGCCGAATATAATTTTTCTATTTGGAATAGATGGGGAGAGAAAATTTTTGAAACGAAAACACCAGGGCAAAGTTGGGACGCAACATATAAAGGAAATAAAGTGCCAATTGGCGTGTATGTATATATGCTAGACTTTACCTCTGTTAAAGGTAAAAGTATCAATAGAATAGGCATTGTAACTGTAGTCGAATAACTGTTGTTTCAAGCACTCAACTGCTTATTGAATCCTCAAACCAATCAAAAGTATATCATCAACTTGCTCTCTATTACCTTTCCAATTTTCGAAGAATAATTCAAAATTATAATGTTGCAATTTCATTGGTAATTGAGAGTTTTCAGTGATCAAATCTCGGAATCGCTTATGCATCAATTTTTTATTTTCATTACCTCCAAATTGATCTACGTAGCCATCACTAAAAAGATAAAGCACATCGTTTTTTTGTATAGGAATATTTTGACTGCTAAACTTTTTTACTTCATCGCCAATAAATATACCTATGGGAAACTTATTGCCTTTGTAAATATTAATTTCACTATCTCTGACAATATATAAAGGATTGTAAGCACCTGCAAAATTTACAATCATCTTTTCTTTATCAATAACACAGAGAACTAAATCCATACCATCTTTAACAACCGACTCTTCAAAGGTCTGTCGAATGCTCATGTTAAACATGGTGTTCACCGAATCTAAAATCTCGGCAGCATCAGTAAAATTATTCTGACGTACAACTTGATTTAAAATATTGCCACCTACAATGGATACAAATGCGCCAGGCACGCCATGTCCTGTGCAGTCAACAGCCGCAATATAAAGCAATCCATTCTTTTCTAAGAACCAGTAAAAATCTCCACTTACAATATCTTTCGGTTTGTAAAAAATAAAGAAATCTTGTAAGTATTGCTTCATGTAATTTCTTTCAGGAAGTATGGCTTCTTGAATATGCTTTGCATATTTTATACTATCTGTAATATCTTTATTTTTCGACTCAATTAACTTATTGGCATTGGCTAATTCTATATTTTTGAACTTATAAATTTCTTTTTCTTTTTCGCTTTGCTCTAATTCAAACTGAGCCTGCAGTGTTCGCACTGTAATCTCATTATTTGCATTTTGTACGAAGCTTTTAACTTCATCATAACGCGTATAAGTTTCTAAGGCTTTTTCAAAATTACCAGAAGCTTTATAGGTATCAGAAATATTTTTGTAAATTCTAGAGATTAGAAGCTTTTCGCCCATTTCGGTGGCTGCACTCATAGCTATTTGATGCTGATATAGCGCTTTGGAATAATTCTTTTGATCTCTGTAAAAGTTACCTAAACTACTGTTGGCATCGGCAATACCGCGTAGGTGATTAATTTTATTACTCTTGTTGATAGCCTGTAAAATATAGCCAAATGCTTTTTGATGTTGATCTGTGGCTAGATAAATATTGCCTAAGATAATATAGGAGTTGGCCAACCCAAAATCATCACCACGCTCGCTGTGTATTTCAATGGCTCTGTACATAAAATCAAGTGCCATATCGTAGTTCTGAAGCATAAATTTGGCATCACCAATATGACCATAAATATAGGCTACACCTTGCTGATCATCAACCTCTTTTGCAAAACGAAGTGCGTTGTAATAATGCTCTAAAGATTTTTCAATTTGATTTAATGCCTTGTAAATATTGCCAATGTTTCGAAGCGTTGTAGCTATCGCTTGCTTATTTCCTAACTCAAAAAATAAAACAAAAGCCTTTTGTAAATCGGCCAAACCAATTTGAAACTGAGATACTAACGAATAGGCCGCGCCCGAGCATCTAAAACTATAAGCAACACCCGTTTTGTAATCAATATTAGCAGAAAGTTCTCTTGCTTTTAAAGCAAAATCTAAAGCTTTGTTAGGAAATGAATGCCTAATCTTCCAGGAATAACGATTTAGCAAATCGGCTTTTTCCAGTTCGCTTCCCGCTGCTTTCAGCTTTTCATGAATGTCTACTTCTTCAAAAATTTCAATCACAGATAGCGTCTATAACTTATATCAGACCGTTAAATTAACAAATAAATTTATGATGTCAAACCAAAACATATAATTTTATCAAAAAAATTTAAATACTTCTTTACCATAACATGAAATCCAAGTGCTCTTAAATATTCTTCTCGCCAATCAGCTCTTGAAATATTTATCCTTGGCAATTCAGTATGCTCTTCTTTTTTGAGGGGATGCCAGCTAAATAATTTATCCATCAAAATGAGTGAAAATTGATATCCAGATTTTCTTACAAATTGTCTACTATCATCATTGCCCATAGCATTAGCAAAGGCAAATATGGTAGGCTTATTTCCTGTCCTTTCTTCAATTTTTTTGCTACTTTCAATAATCTCATTTTCTAAAATCGAAGAATCCCATATTTGCAATAAATTTCTGTGCATATAACCATGAGAACCTATTTCAATATTGTTATTATAACAATAATTAATTTGATCCCAGTCCATCAACTTATAAACTTTTTCTGCTGGGATATGCGCTAGTAAGGGCATTATTAAATCATTTCTTTCATTGTCACTGTAATTCAAGAGTTGCTTGCAAATAGCAAGGAACATTTTTTCATTTACAAAAGACTTATTGTCTATCAATAGTTTTTTATTTAAAGCTTCATTTTCGCTTGATTTAAAACTTAAATATAACGATAAAATTTGTGTCCATGGGGGAGTGGCAATTTCTACTAATCCGGGGCATATATTATGATTAGCTTTAATTTGCAACCGCTTAAATATTGGCATTACATCTTGCAAAAAATCAACATATCCATCATCAAAACTTAACAACATTACTGGTTTTCTAGGATATATTTCTAATGATTTTAACTCATTGAAGGAAATTATTTCAACAGTGTTTTTTAATTTCAATATTAATTTTTCAAAAGATTTTATTGGCATGGCTGGCCATAATAGATCTGATTCATTACTTATCCTATGAAATAGTAAGATAGAGATTTCTCTATTATTTGCCATTTTCCTTCGCAAAAATGCGGGAACTCCAATGATATACAGAAAAAAAAATAGTAGCTTTCTAATCATATTTTCAAACCACTAAATAACGCTTTGAATTGCAATTGAACAAATATTAAACCCAAATTATGCAGTTGGAATAATTGGTCAACAAAATTTTTTAATAATAACAGGTGCTCGCGGACTATTGTGGATTGAAGTAATAGTGAATTATTATGAAATCGGAAATGGGAGTAGACCCGTTTGGAGAAGAAAAATGATTTGAGCAGGTTTCAACTGCATAATTTGGATTAAAAGCGGTTTTCGAAATTAATCTTTGCTATTAGTATTTAAAATTGGATATTTTTGCACTCAAATTATTTAAAATGACGATCAATTTCAAAAATAAAAAAGCCCTTATCAGAGTTGATTTTAATGTGCCTTTAGATGCACAATTTAATGTAACAGATAACACCAGAATTTTGGCTGCTTTGCCAACAATAAAAAAAGTTTTAGAGGATGGCGGTAGTGCTATTTTAATGTCGCATTTAGGAAGACCCAAAGATGGTCCAACAGATAAATATTCATTAAAACACTTGTTGCCAGAGCTAAACCGAGTTTTAGGTATGCAAGTTAAATTTGTGGATGATTGTATTAGCGAAGAATCATTTAGAATTTCCAGTAGCATAAAGGATGGCGAAGTATTGCTACTCGAAAATTTACGATTTTATAAAGAAGAGGAAAAAGGCGATGTCGAATTTGCTGAAAAACTCGCAAAACATGGAGATATTTATGTGAATGATGCTTTTGGAACTGCACACCGCGCTCATGCCTCAACAGCAATAATTGCCCAGTTTTTTCCGCAAAATAAAACTTTCGGTTATTGCATAGAAGGAGAATTAAAAAGTATCAATAAAGTTTTAAATGATGGCAAAAAACCTTTTACAGCAATAATGGGTGGAGCAAAAGTTTCTGATAAAATTGTTATACTGCAACAATTGATCGACAAGGCCGATAACATAATTATTGGTGGTGGTATGGCATTTACATTTGTTAAAGCCATGGGCGGAAATATAGGAAAGTCGCTTGTTGAAGATGATCGATTACAAACAGCGTTAGATATTTTAGCGGATGCAAAGAAAAAGAAGGTAAATATTTATATTCCTGTTGATGCAACCATTGCCGATAATTTTTCTAACGAGGCAAACATAAAAATGGTGGATGTGAAAAATATTCCTGAGGGTTGGATGGGACTTGATATTGGTCATGAAACAGAAAAGATTTTTAATGAAGTCGTTTCAAACTCAAATACGATACTTTGGAATGGTCCAATGGGTGTGTTTGAGATGTCAAATTTTGAATCAGGTACCAAGAGCGTTGCCGAAGCAATATGTGTGGCCACAAAAAAAGGTGCATTTTCTTTAATTGGAGGGGGAGATTCAGTGGCCGCAATCAATAAGTATAATTTAGGCAATCAAGTTAGTTATGTGTCAACTGGTGGTGGTGCTTTATTGGAGTACATCGAAGCTGGTACCTTACCAGGTATTGATGCAATGTTAAACAACAGTTAATACGAATTAAATGGATAAAGATTTTGAAACAAAATGGAATTTGGTGGTTGATTTGGTTTCAAAACCTTATGGCGAAAAGTTAGAATTCGATGCCATTTTATTCCTTATTGGGGTGCAGGAATTAGGTAAGGGTTATAGAAAGTTTTCTAAAGATCAAAAGCTCGAACTAATGCATATTGCTATTTGCAGTTTATTAGCTCCTTATGGTTATTATGAGTTTGTAGGATATGATAATGAGGGCTGGCCACATTGGAAAGCAACCGATAAATTACCTTACCTAAAACCCTTGCAACAGCATCACCTTATGCGACAGGCAGTAGTTAATTATTTTGAAAATGATAACTTATTTGAAAAAGTATAATTGCTTACTTAAACTTAATAGTTAGTTCTGCTGTTTCACCTGGTATAATATGAATGTTACTTTTCGGAGCTTCTAAAATTCCTTTAGATACCTCTACCTGTAATATACATTCTAATGGAAACTCATGATAAGTTTTTCCGTTGTTATCACTTACTTTTTTATCCTTAACAATTCCAGGCTCAGGATTGTTATCCGAATTCAGATTTACCGTTGCCCCATAAACAGGCTGATTTAAAGAATCTAAAACAGTTATTACTGCTTTTCCAGGTTTCTCTTTGTTACACGAAGTGCTTACTAAAACTGAGAAAATTCCAATTACAAAGGCAATTAATAAAATTGATTTATTATTCATGTTTTTTTATTTATTACTCTAATACGTTTGCTTTAATTTATGTGTTAGCAATTAAAGATAAATGTATAAGATTGTTTATCAGTTATGTTTTGTTAAGAAAATGCATTAGATTTGAACTGTAAAAGTAATTTTTTTTTCTTTGCTATGCAATACTATCACAAAAAATGATTTTCAAAGGTAAAAATGTAAACTTAATTTTTTTTATTTCATTGCTTTTTTTCAACCTGTTTTTACAGAGTAAAGCCTATGCAAAGTCAGATACCTTAGTTGTTATAACTACTTATTACGGTGTCATTAAATTAATGCTTTATGACGATACTCCCAATCATAAACAAAACTTTTTAAAGTTAGCCAAAAGTGGGTTTTATGATAGTCTATTATTTCACAGAATTATCAGTGGATTTATGATTCAAGGAGGCGACCCTAATTCAAAAGTAGCCGACTCATCTCAAAATTTTGGTAATGGAGATATAGGATATACGTTAATTCCAGAAATTTTACCAACACATATTCACAAAAAAGGAGCATTAGCAGCAGCGCGTCAAGGCGATGATGTAAATCCTGGTAAACTTTCTTCAGGATGTCAGTTTTATATTGTTCAAGGTAAAAAATTCTCAGCTATAGATATGGTAACGGTCGAATCCAGAATGTTAAGCCAGCTCAAGCAAAGCATCATTTGGAAATATATGTCGAAACCCGAAAACAGTAAATTAAAAGAACAATACACTGCTCACCAGCAAGCCCGAAATAGCGATAGTTTAAATGCGATTATCAAACAATTGCAGCCGATGGTAGAAGACGAATTAAAAAATCTAAAACCACATAAATTTTCTGAAGAAGAAAAAAGAATTTACGCTACAAAGGGTGGTTCCCCGCATTTAGATGGGAACTATACTGTTTTTGGTGAAGTTGTTGATGGGTTGGATGTAATTGATAGAATAGCAGAGGTTGAAATAGTGGGTAACAGCAGACCAAAATTAGATGTAAGAATGAAGGTATCATTACAAATTGTAAATAATTAAAATAATGAGAGATAGAATTAAAAATTTACTTGATAAAATTGAGCAGTTTAAAATTGAAAATGCCGCACAGGCCGAGCAATTCAGATTAGAATTTCTAAGTAAAAAAGGTGAGTTGAACAATTTATTTGCTGATTTTAAAAACGTACTAAATGAAGACAAAAAAGAAATTGGCGCGCTCATTAATCAACTAAAAGAAAAAGGACAGTCTAAGTATGATGCGCTAAAGCAAAGTCTTTCTGCAAGTGATAACAAAACAAATAGTTTCGAGGATTATACTAAACCAGGATTTCAATACGCCAGTGGGGGCTTGCATCCATTAACAATTACACGTCAATCAATCTTATCAATCTTTGAAAGAATTGGCTTTACTGTGGCTTCTGGCCCCGAAATTGAAGATGATTGGCACAATTTCTCTGCCCTCAATTTCCCTGAGGATCACCCTGCTAGAGATATGCAAGACACATTTTTTATTGATGATAAGTTTGCATTGAGAACCCATACTTCTTCTGTTCAAGTTAGATTGATGGAAAATAATAAACCTCCTTTTCGATCGTTAATGCCCGGAAGAGTTTATCGAAACGAGGCTATTAGCGCAAGAGCGCACTGCTTCTTTCATCAAGTGGAAGGATTGTATATTGATAAAAATGTTTCATTTGCCGATATGAAACAAACTCTACTTTATTTCTCTAAAGAAATGTTTGGCGAACAAACTAAGATCAGATTGCGTCCTTCTTATTTCCCCTTCACAGAGCCAAGTGCCGAAATGGATGTGAGTTGTTTTATTTGTAATGCAAAAGGCTGTAATGTGTGTAAATATAGTGGATGGGTAGAAATTATGGGTTGTGGGATGGTCGATCCAGCGGTGCTGCAAAATTGTGGTATTGATGCAAATGTATATTCAGGATTTGCCTTTGGAATGGGTATAGAACGCATTGCCATGCTAAAATACAGAGTCAACGATTTGCGTTTGTTCTCCGAAAATGATGTCAGATTTTTAAAACAATTTCAGGCTGCAAATGACTAACATTGAGCACTTGAATGAATTATTAAAAGAAAATAAAAAGGATACTTTTTTACTTTATGCACTGGCACTTGAACATGTTAAAATAAATGATTTTTTAAAGGCTAAAAATATCTTTCAGCAACTCATTATCGAAGATCCTAATTATTTAGCAACCTATTTTCAATACGGAAATTTATTGGCTCAAATAGGGGATCTCGAATTAGCTGAAGTTATCTTTAAAAAAGGTATCGATATAGCAACCACACAAAACAAAATTAAAACACGCCAAGAACTAGAGCAGGCACTGTTTTTACTTGATTAGATTTTTTAAACGCTTCCTCTTTTGTATCAATTCATATCCTTGATTACATTTACCGCTTCTTTAATATAGCTATCCTTTTTAACTGACTTTATCCAATCTTCATTCATCACTTTTTTTGCGCTGTCTGAAGCTATTTTTTCCAGGTCTAAAGCCATCCCATATGCATTTAATTGCTTGGCCTCTTTCTCTAATTTTTCTAAAACATCTGTTTCTTCATTATTGTTTTTCTGTTCTAATCTAAATTTCTCAAGATTTAGTGAAATTAAAGTATTGTCTGCTTGTTTCTTATACTTTTCTTCAAGCGCTCTTATCTGTTTAAACGCTAAGTCATTTTCAATACGCGTTTTACTTTTTTTCTTGATCTCATCAATATTCCAATTTGCTGCCCATGCATTGATAGCGGCTGGTTTAATTTCATCCCAAGGCATTGGAAATTCTTCTTCTCTTTCTCCTTTATATAGCTTTTCGTATTTATCTGGTAACATAATGTCAGAGTTTACGCCTTTTAGTTGTGTACTGCCGCCATTAACACGATAAAATTTTTGCATGGTTAATTTTAAACTACCAACTGGAGCATAACTCATATGTGTGTAATCTAATCGATCATCTAAACTCACAATTCTTTGCACAGTTCCTTTTCCAAAGGTTTGCTCTCCGCCAATTATAACTCCTCTTTTATAGTCCTGAATTGCGGCTGCAAGTATTTCCGAAGCTGAGGCACTAATATTATTTACCATGATTACAAGTGAGCCGTTGTATAGTATACCAGGATTTCTATCTTCCAAAACTTCTGCATTGCTTCCTGTTGTTTTAACTTGAACAATAGGACCTTTATCAATAAATAATCCTGCCATTTCTACAACATCTTGCAATGAACCACCGCCATTATTTCTTAAATCTATAATCAATCCTTTTATCTGTTGCTCCTGTAATTTAAGTATTTCATTTTTTACATCTACTGCACATCTTCTTCCACCTATTTTATTAAAATCAGCATAAAAGCTTGGTAATTTTAAATAACCAATTTTTTCTCCCTCATCAATAATTAATGATTTGGCATAGGTTTCATCAAGCACAACAATATCTCTTATGATTGAAATTACTTTTAAACTGGCATCGGGCTTACGAACTGTTAAACGAACTTCGGTTCCTTTTTTACCTCTTATGAGTTGCACTGCATCATCTAATCGCATATCTGTAACATCAACCGGCTCATCTTTACCTTGTGCTACTTTCAAAATAATATCTCCGGCCTTTAATTCGCCTTGACGCCATGATGCACTACCTGGTACAATATTGGAAACTTTTATTGCTCCATCTTTTTCTTGCAGTTGAGCGCCAATACCCTCTAACTGACCACTCATTTGAATATCAAAATTATCTTTTACCTTAGGTGGAAAAAACTCTGTATGAGGGTCAAATACATTGGCCACAGCATTTAAAAACATACCTGCTCTGTCGGTTTCATCAACTTTTTTTAAACGTTTGAAAAAATCTGCATAATTTTTTTCTACTTTTTCTCTCGACTCTTTTTCAATTACAGCAATGCTTTTAGCTTCAAATACACTATCCTTTTTTAATAATGCCTTTTCTTGAGCTTCAATGGCATCACTCATTCTTATTAATGTTTGGTATTTGAAAAGTTTTCGCCATTCTGCACGTTGCGCCTTAACATCAGGAGCGTAGTTTAGCTTTTTTGGGTCTGTTTCTATATTTTCGTCTTTGCTAAAATCAAAAGGCGCTTGCAACAAATCTTTATAAAATCCTTCTACTTCTGCATAACGCTTATTTAATAAATCGGTACTTCTAATAAAAAACTCAAAATTATCAGCCTTTAATTGGTCATCTATTTGATTACGCATAGTTTTTAGAGCATTAATATCGCTCTGCAAAAAAAACTTCTTATTAATATCAATTCTTTTAAGATATAGATCATAAACATCCTCCGAAAATTTATCATCCATTGCCCTGGGTTTAAAATGACCCATTTGCAATAACCCACTCATTACATTTTCTGTAACAACTGTTTTGTCATTGCTTGTTTCGGTTCCCGGTAAAAAGGAACACATAAAACAGCTCACGGATATAACCGCTAAAGTGCTAAAGAACAATATTCTATTTTTCATAAATCAATTTTATATTCACAAAGATAACCGCAGCCTTTAATTAAGTGCTGTTAATTTGTGTGAAGCATTTAAAGAAGATTTTCATTCTGTATTTCAGATCTTAGGTTGTTTAAAATCTTTAAATAAGAAAATTAAACCCTAATTACACAGTGGGAGTGGTTGATCAACAAAATTTTACAACAATGTTAAGCGCTCATGAACCATTTTGGAGGGAAAGAACAGCGGACTATTTGAAATTCAAAATGGGAGTAAGTGCATATGATTGAAGTAAAATGATTTGAGTAGGATGCTAATGCTGAATTTAGGTAAAACTTATATTGCAATTATTTTTTAACCTTTTTATATTTGCAACAATACCTTTTTTATGGTAAATTTGCATCGCATTTAGATTTATTCTAAATAAGAATAACAGTTTAAATTATTGATTATAAACTATTTAATATGATTACGGTTTCAGAAAACGCAAAGCAGCACGCGCTTGAATTAATCCAAACGGAAAATAAACCTGTGGATACTTTCATTAGAGTAGGGGTAGAGGGAGGCGGTTGTTCGGGTTTATCATATAAACTCGAGTTCGATAACCAACTTAAAGAAGGCGATCAACAATTCGAAGATAAAGGAATTAAAATTGTGGTCGACAAAAAAAGTTTTCTATACCTTATAGGAACTGAACTTGATTATTCAGGAGGCCTCAATGGTAAAGGGTTTGTATTTGTAAATCCTAATGCTTCAAGAACTTGTGGTTGTGGCGAGAGCTTTGCAGTTTAAAACAAACTTTATACACAATTTTATTTTTAACGCTAATCAACAATAATGTCTGATATATTAGAAGAAGTAACAAGCAGCGAATATAAATATGGTTTTACTACCGATATCGAAATGGATACCGCCCCAATGGGATTATCTGAAGATATTGTTCGTTTTATTTCTCTTAAAAAAAACGAACCAGCTTGGATGCTGGAATGCCGATTAAAAGCCTACAAAAAGTGGCTTACTATGGAGGAACCACGTCATTGGGCGCACATTTCTTATCCTAAAATTGATTTTCAAAATATAATTTATTACGCAGCTCCTAAAGCAAAAAAGGAATTAGCAAGTTTAGATGAGGTTGATCCCGAATTGTTAAGAACATTCGAAAAACTCGGTATTTCTCTTGAAGAACAAAAAAGGTTAACTGGCGTGCAGTCAAATATTGCTGTGGATGCCGTAATCGATAGCGTTTCAGTAAAAACAACTTTTAAAGAGACTTTGGCCGAAAAAGGAATTATTTTTTGCTCTTTTAGCGAGGCTGTTCAGGAACATCCCGAACTAATAAAAAAGTATATGGGATCAGTAGTTCCTCATACCGATAATTTTTATGCTGCGCTTAATGCTGCTGTATTTACAGATGGCTCATTCTGCTACATCCCAAAAGGTGTGCGTTGTCCCATGGAATTAAGTACTTATTTTAGAATAAATGCATCAGGTACAGGCCAGTTCGAAAGAACGCTTATTGTGGCCGATGAAGGTTCTTATGTAAGTTACCTTGAGGGATGCACTGCACCCATGCGAGATGAAAACCAATTACATGCGGCAGTGGTTGAAATAATTGCACATAAAAATGCAGAGGTAAAATATAGTACAGTGCAAAACTGGTACCCAGGCGATAAAGAAGGAAAAGGGGGCATTTTTAATTTTGTTACCAAACGTGGAATTTGCCTTGAAGATAATGCAAAAATTTCTTGGACTCAAGTCGAAACTGGTTCTGCTGTTACCTGGAAATATCCGTCAGTAATCCTCAAAGGAAATAATTCTGTAGGTGAATTTTATTCTGTAGCAGTAACCAATAATCATCAACAAGCCGATACTGGTACTAAAATGATTCATCTTGGGAATAACACAAGAAGCACAATCATCTCTAAAGGAATATCGGCAGGGTTTAGCAATAACAGTTATAGAGGCCTTGTGCGTGTGAGTAAAGGTGCCAAAAATGCAAGAAATTTTTCGCAATGCGATAGTTTATTGATGGGCGATAAATGTGGCGCTCATACTTTTCCTTACATTGAAATTAAAGATAAATCAGCCATTGTTGAGCATGAAGCAACTACTTCAAAAATTGGTGAAGACCAGCTCTTTTATTGTAAACAAAGAGGCATTGATACCGAAAAAGCAATTGCTTTAATCGTAAATGGTTATTGCAAAGAAGTATTTAATCAATTACCAATGGAGTTTGCTGTTGAGGCGCAAAAACTCTTGGCAGTAAGTTTAGAGGGTAGTGTAGGATAATAATTTTATTAAAAACAAACAATCAAATATTGCTAAATATCAAGTAGATGATATCAATTAAAAATTTAAAAGCAGGAATCGAAGACAAAGAAATTTTAAGAGGTTTTAACTTAGAAGTTAAACCTGGCGAAGTTCACGCTATTATGGGACCAAATGGTTCTGGAAAAAGCACTTTAGCAAGTGTTTTAGCTGGTAAAGAAGATTATAATGTAACCGAAGGAACGGTAATTTTTAACGAAAAAGACCTGTTAGAAATGTCTGCCGAGGATAGGGCTAGAGAGGGACTTTTTCTGGCATTTCAATATCCTGTTGAAATTCCTGGTGTGAGTAATATTAATTTTCTAAAAACAGCATTAGCTGAAATAAGAAACTACAAAGGCCTGCCACCCCTCGAAGCTAAAGATTTTTTAAAATTGGTAAAAGAAAAGCAAGCTATGGTAGAATTGCAAGGCAGTTTAGCCAATAGAAGCGTTAACGAAGGTTTTAGTGGTGGTGAGAAAAAAAGAAATGAAATTTTTCAAATGGCAATGCTTGAACCAACACTTGCTATTCTTGATGAAACAGATAGTGGTCTTGATATTGATGCCCTGCGTATTGTGGCAAATGGTGTAAATCAATTAAGAAATAAAGAGCGCTCATTTATTGTTATTACGCATTATCAAAGATTACTAGATTATATAGTGCCTGATTTTGTTCATGTAATGTATAACGGTCAAATCGTAAAGTCTGGACCAAAAGAATTGGCATTAGAATTAGAAGAAAAAGGTTACGATTGGATCAAGAAAGAAATGGAAACTGCTGTTTAATTTATATAACATAAAAAATGAATACAGTTTCAATAACTAACGAATTACAAACAATTGTAGATATATTCGAATCATCAATTGATAATTTGCCGGGCGATGCAATCACTAAGGCCAATAGAAGAGAAGCATTCAATAAATTCATGGATTTGGGATTTCCAACCAAATCAAATGAAGAGTACAAATACTCAACAACCGAAAAATTGTTTAAAGATGAACTGCATTGGACATCAAACAAACAAAATAAACTGCACATTGATTACGATTTTTATCGTAATAATAATACGGATGCAAATCATGTTTTTTTAGTGAATGGAGAACTCATTCATGAAGAATCTGAATTAAATATTCTTAATGATGATTGTTTTATTTGCGACCTTAAAACAGCTGCTACAAAGTATAATTCATTGTTCGAAAAGTACTATGCAGCTCAAATTAGAAACTTTAAAGATGCATTTGCTCAATTGAACACAGCATTGGCATCAAATGGATTGTTCATCTATATAGCGCCTAATGCGCAGGTTCAAAAGCCAATCCAAATAAATAATATATGCACTTCCAATGCATACCAGATGTTGCAGGTGCATCATGTTATTGTTGCCGAAAAGTTTTCCAATGTGAGTATGGTTGAAACTTTTTTTAGTGAAAAAAATTCTGAAGCATACCTTTTAAATACCCTTTCGGAAGTTTATGTTGGGCAAAATGCATTCGTAAATTATTATAAACTGCAATCAGAAAATGATACAGCTATTCACATTAACACAACACAGGTAATTCAAAGCCAACAATCTCATTTTGATACAAACACGATAACACTTGGCGGTAAATGGTTGCGCAATAACCTAAATATTGTACTAAACGGTATCCAATGTGTGTCACATTTAAATGGCTTGCAATTATTAAACAAGCAACAACATGTAGATAACCACACCTTAGTTGATCATCAAATGCCCCATTGTGAGAGTAACCAGCTTTATAAAGGTATACTTAAAGATAAAAGCACAGGTGTTTTTAATGGTAAAATTTTTGTGAGAAAAGATGCTCAAAAAACAAATGCCTATCAATCTTCAAAAAATATGTTGCTGAGCGATGACGCAACTATGAATACTAAGCCACAACTAGAAATTTATGCCGATGATGTAAAGTGTTCACACGGTTCCAGCACAGGACAAATAGATGAAAATGCAGTGTTTTATTTGAGAGCAAGAGGCATATCGCCCGATAGTGCAAAAGCATTATTGATGTGCGCATTCGCTATGGATGTAATTCATACTATTAAAATCGATTCATATAAAAATTACCTCGGTGGCTTAATCGAAAAGTGTTTTAAATAATAAGCAGATAATATGTTAGCCGAATCAAAAAAAAATTTGTTCAATCATTCAACAATAAGAAATGATTTTCCTATACTTTCTAGGAAGGTTAACAATAGACCCCTAATTTATCTTGATAGTGCAGCAACAGCACAAAAGCCACAGGTTGTAATCGATGCTGTCGATAATTATTATAAATTTCAGAATGCGAACATCCATCGTGGTGTTCATACATTAAGTCAGGAAATAACCATTGCATATGAAGAGGCTCGCGCAACTGTTAAAAAACATTTGAATGCAGCCCATGCACATGAAATAATTTTCACAAAAGGAACAACTGATTCAATTAACCTAGTGGCATATTCCTTTGGGAAGAAATATGTGAATGAAGGAGATGAAATTCTTATTTCTTCAATGGAGCACCACTCAAACATTTTGCCGTGGCAACAATTATGTGACGATAAGGGAGCTACATTAAAAGTAATTCCTATTAATACTGAGGGCGAAATTGATTTAAAAGAATTTAAAATTCTATTATCTGCCAAAACAAAGATAATTGCAATAACTCATGTTTCTAATACATTGGGTACTATTAATCCCATTAAAGAACTCATAACATTAGCTCATCAACAAAATATTGCTGTGCTAATTGATGGCGCACAAGCTGTGCCACACTTGCTTGTTGATGTAGTCGATTTGGATGCAGATTTTTATTGCTTTAGCGCCCATAAATTATTTGGTCCAACAGGTGTTGGTGTATTGTATGGTAAACAAAAATGGCTTAATGAAATGCCTCCATATCAAACAGGTGGTGGTGTTATTAAAACAGTAACTTTCGAAAAAACAACTTTTGCAGACTTACCTTTGAAGTTTGAAGCGGGTACTCCGCACATTTCTGGGGCAATAGGTTTAGCTGCTGCTATAAATTACGTTAATGCAATAGGAATTAATAATATTTCCGAGTATGAAAATGAGTTACAAGTTTATGCAACCAAACGCTTGTCCGAGATTGATGGCCTAAGAATAATTGGAACCGCTGCTAATAAAGCTGCTGTTATTTCTTTTGTTGTTGATGGCTTACATCCTTTTGATATAGGTGTGATTTTAGATAAGCAAGGTATAGCGGTCAGAACAGGGCATCATTGCACACAACCCTTATGGAATATATATGGTTTGCAAGGAACAGTGCGTGTTTCATTTGCTTTTTACAATACAATAGAAGAGATTGATTCTTTTATAGTGGCTCTAAAAAAGGCTATCAAAATGTTAATTTAATTCTTATTCAGTTATGAAAATTGAATCGATAGAAAATGAAATTATCGAAGAATTCGAAATCTTTGGCGATGATTGGGAAGCGAGGTATGAATACCTCATTGATTTAGGGAAATCACTTCCTTTAATTGCTCAATCAGAGAAATCTGACAATCTTTTAATAAAAGGTTGCCAAAGTAAATTATGGCTTAAATCATCTTTTGATGGTAATTTAGTTAATTTTTTTGCCGATAGCGATGCAATAATCACTAAAGGAATAGCAGCACTCATGATAAGGGTATTGAACAATCAATCGCCTTCTGAAATTTTAAGTGCTAATTTAGATTTTATTAATAGCATTGGTTTGAAAGAACATTTAAGTCCCACAAGAGCAAATGGTCTGGTTAGTTTAATTAAACAAATGAAGTTAGATGCTTTGGCTTATAAAAGTCAAATAGTAAATTAATATTTAAAAGAAAACATATGTCGGCTGCAATTATTTCAGATAACACAGAGCTAACTCAAAAGGTAATTGATGTGCTCAAAACAATATATGATCCTGAAATACCTGTTGATATTTGGGAATTAGGGCTAATTTATGAAGTAAAAGTAAATGCTGATGCTGATGTTGTCGTTACAATGACTCTTACATCTCCTTCGTGCCCTGTGGCAGAAACCTTGCCGCCTGAAACCGAAGAAAAGATAAGAAATATCGTTGGAGTTAAATCTGCAAAAATTGAACTCACCTTCGAGCCTCCCTGGGAAAAAGATATGATGAGTGAAGTTGCTCAGCTTGAATTAGGTTTTATGTAAACTAATCTTCATGGAAGAAATTGTTAATAAAGTATCTCTAAGCAGCTTAGTAGAATTTAATCTCGAAGATTTTTATGATAATGCCGAGAGAATATTGATCGATATGAAGGATTATTTAATTGCAATTCCTGTTGGCGATAGCATAGCATACATTTTAAAAGAAAAACCTTTTCGAGAAACATTAAGTCAACTCGAAACTAAAATATTTGAAGATAAAAATGTGGCAATTTCCTGCTCTGTTGACGCTGTCATTCCAAATTGGGCTTATATTTTATTCAGTTTGACCATCGCTAGCAAAGCAAAAAGAGTCATTATTGGTAATTTAGAAACGCTCGAAAGCATTATTTTTTTTGAAGCTTTAAGTAAAATAAACCCCAAAGACTATACAGATGCTAAAGTAGTAATCAAAGGCTGCAGCAAACATTATATTCCACTAAATTCTTATGTACAAGTGGCTAACATGCTAAAACCCTTTGCCAAAAGTATTATGTATGGCGAACCTTGTTCTACAGTCCCATTATACAAAAGACAAAAATAAGTTGGCGAAATTAGTTTTTGTACTTACAAACATAAAACATTCTTCCATTAAAAGTCTTTTTCATTTACGTCAAATGATATAGTTAACAGATTATTTTTTATATTTGTCGGTTATTGTTGCAACAAACATGCATATTATTAAAGAAAAATCATTCTTTTCAGTCTACACGTTACCAAAAATTATCATGTTTTTGGCTGCAATGCTCTATGAAATGTCAGGTAATAGTGTTTTTGCTCAAAAAGGGCAGGCTTTCACTTTAGAAATTAATGGCATTGTCAAAGATGATGATAATGGAAGATCTATTGAAGGTGCTGTAGTCAAAGTAACCACAACTTCAGGACAAACAATCCAAAGCAATACAACTGCAGGAAGTGGCAAGTTTAAATTCATTTTAGAACCAAGCAAAGAGTATTTAATTAGTGCCAATAAGCCCGGCTACACGGGTAAAATTATTTCAGTTACCACCAAAGATGTAGATGTAAATTCTGGTACACTAGATTATTACAAATTTCCGATTTCAATTAGTATTTTTAAAGAGGTACCTGGCCTTGATGTTTCGGTTTTAAAGAGCCCAATCGGAGCTATTTTTTATAATCAAGCACTCAAAGATTTTGATTATACAGCCGACAAATTCTTGCGAGAAGCGATGGAAAAAATGATTAAGGAGATGGAGAAGAAGAAAAAAGAAGAAGAGGAAAGGAAACGCAAAGAGGAAGATGATGTCAAAAACAAATCAAAGAATGATGCCAGATTACAAGCCGAAGCAGACGCTGCCGCAAAGAAAAAGGCAGAAGAGGAGGCTAAAAACAAATTAAAAAATGATGCCAAAGCGAAAGCTGATGCAGAGGCAGATGCAAAAAGGAAATTGGCAGAATCCGAAGAAGCTAAAAGAAAAGCTGATGATAATGCTAAAAGGTTGGCAGAAGAAGAAGCCAAAATGAAAGCTAAAGAAACCGCCGCTGAAGCAGAAGCCAGAAAAAAAGCAGAGGCCAATGCTAAAAAAGCAGCCGAAGATGAGGCCAAGGCCAAAGCGAAAGCTGAAGCTGAAATAATGGCCGCTGCTAAAAGAGATGCCGATGAGGCGGCAAAAGCAAAAGCAGCAGAGGAGGCCGCTGCTAATCTGAAAAAAAGAGAAGAAGCAAAATTAAAGGCCGAAGAAGAAGCAAGGACAAGAGCAGAGGCAAAAGCTATAGAATTAGCTCAAAGAAAAGCAGAGGCCGATGCAAAAAGGCAAGCAGCCGATGAGGCTAAAATTATTTATGTAAAACAAATTGAATACGATACAGAAGAGGGGGCCAATTATATTATTACTAAAACAATAATTACCAATACTAAGGATGAAAAAATTGTTTATAAAAATATAATTTATAACTGGGGCGGTGTTTATTTTAAAAAAGACGAGGCAGATATTACGCAGGAGAGCTTTAAAACTGAACTTAAGAATATAGTTGTAAAAACTAACTAATTAAATATTCTGCAGTCTCTCATTAAAAAATTTCATTCAAATAATAAAGTTTGCTCCCTTTATTTAGACATTAAATAACAAAAAGCAAAACTAAAGTTAATAAAGTGCTATTTTGTTAATAAAAACATGATTGATATTTGTTTTTTTTCATTCTGAAAATCAAGCAGTTAATAATATTTCAACAAATTAGGTTTTAAAATCTTTGTCAAACAGCATTTTTTTTCAACCAAAGTTTTTTTTTATAGAATATTTATTACCTTTGCCCTCCCTTTTTGCGAGGGGTATGTTCAAATTTTATCAAATTATTAATCAATTAACAAAATGCCTACAATACAACAATTAGTTCGTAAAGGCCGCCAAAAGCTGGATTACAAGAGTAAATCAGCCGCTTTGGATTCTTGTCCGCAAAGGCGCGGTGTATGTGTGCGTGTATATACAACCACACCAAAAAAACCAAATTCTGCAATGCGCAAAGTTGCTAGGGTGCGTTTAACCAATACCAAGGAAGTAAATGCTTATATTCCTGGAGAAGGTCACAACCTGCAAGAGCATTCAATAGTTTTAATTCGTGGCGGAAGGGTAAAAGATTTACCTGGAGTTCGTTACCATATCGTTCGCGGTGCTTTAGATACATCAGGTGTGGATGGTCGTAATCAACGTAGAAGCAAATATGGAACTAAAAAGCCAAAACCAGGTGCAGCGGCAGCAGCAGCAGCCAAAGGTGGAAAAAAGAAATAAAAAGAATTAGGTAATAACATTTATTAAGCCTTTCAAATGAGAAAGTCAACCCCAAAAAGAATTCCGTTACTTCCGGATCCAAAGTTCAATGATACTTTGGTTACCCGTTTCGTGAACAACCTTATGTACTCAGGTAAAAAAAGTACTGCATATAATGTATTTTATGATGCACTAGATATAGTAGAACAAAGAACCAACGAAAGTGGTTTAGATGTTTTTAAAAAGGCATTGTCTAATATCACACCTCAAGTGGAAGTTAAAAGCCGCAGAGTAGGTGGAGCCACCTTTCAAATTCCTCAAGAAGTACGTCCTGAAAGAAAAATAGCTGTTGCAATCCGTTGGATGATTCAGTTCTCTCGCAAGAGAAACGAAAAATCTATGAGTATGAAACTAGCTGGTGAAATTGTTGCTGCAGCCAAAGAAGAGGGCGCAGCTTACAAAAAGAAAGAAGATACTCACAGAATGGCTGAGGCAAATAAAGCATTTTCACATTTTAGATTCTAATATTAAAATGAGCGATTTAAAATATACAAGAAATATTGGTATTGCTGCACATATCGATGCAGGTAAAACTACCACTACGGAGCGTATTCTCTACTATACAGGCGTTAATCACAAGATTGGTGAGGTGCATGATGGAGCCGCTACTATGGATTGGATGGTGCAAGAGCAAGAAAGAGGAATAACAATTACTTCAGCAGCTACAACATGTTTTTGGAATTACAGAAACAATAAATACAAATTAAATATTATTGATACTCCTGGTCACGTAGATTTTACAGTTGAAGTAAATCGTTCGTTGCGTGTACTAGATGGTTTAGTTTTCTTGTTTTCTGCGGTTGATGGTGTTGAACCTCAATCTGAAACCAATTGGCGTTTGGCTAATAACTACAACGTTACTAGATTAGGTTTCGTAAACAAGATGGATCGTTCTGGTGCAGATTTTTTAAGTGTGGTAAAACAGGTTCGTGAAGTATTAGGAGGTAACGCTGTTCCACTTCAATTACCTATCGGAGCAGAAGAAACTTTTATTGGTGTCGTAGATTTAATTAACAATCGCGCTATTGTTTGGAACGAAGCAGATAAAGGAATGACTTTTACTGAAGTACCTATTCCTGATGATATGAAGGATGATGTTTTAGAATGGAGAGAGAAATTACTAGAGTCAGTTTCTGAATTTGATGAGAAATTGATGGAGAAATTTTTTGATGCTCCTGAAACAATTACTGAGGCGGAGGTTCTTAACGCACTTCGTCAAGCATGTCTAGCAAATAAAATTGTTCCAATGGTATGTGGTTCATCTTTCAAAAATAAAGGTGTTCAAACTATGTTGGATTTGGTGATGGAATTAATGCCTTCACCATTAGATAAGGAAAACACTAAAGGAACTAATCCTGATACTGGTGAAGAAGTGGTTCGTAAGCCAGATGCTAAAGAGCCATTTACTGCTCTTGCGTTTAAAATTGCAACTGATCCTTTTGTAGGTCGTTTAGCTTTTTTCCGTGCCTATTCAGGTCGTCTTGATGCTGGTTCTTATGTTTTTAATACTAGAAGCGGTAACAAAGAACGTATATCTCGTATTTTCCAGATGCACGCTAATAAACAAAATTCAATCGAATTCATCGAGGCTGGTGATATAGGTGCTGCTGTTGGATTTAAAGATATTCGTACTGGAGATACATTGTGTGATGAAAAAAATCCTATTGTACTGGAAGCAATGAATTTCCCAGAACCAGTTATTGGTATCGCCATTGAGCCTAAAACGCAAGCCGATTTAGATAAATTAGGTGTTGCTCTAAATAAACTTTCTGAAGAAGATCCTACTTTTAAGGTGCATACTGATGAGGATTCAGGTCAAACTGTTATTAGTGGAATGGGAGAGTTGCACTTAGAGATTATTGTTGACCGTTTAAGAAGAGAATTTAAAGTTGAGGTTAACCAAGGTGCACCTCAAGTATCATACAAAGAAACAATCAACGGTTCAGTAGAACATCGCGAAGTTTATAAGAAACAAACTGGTGGTAGAGGTAAGTTTGCTGATATTAAAGTTGTAATTTCTCCAGTTGACGCTGATTGGGATATAGCCAAGGATGCCTTACAATTCGTAAATGAAATTGTTGGTGGTAATATTCCACGTGAATATATTCCTTCCGTTGAAAAAGGATTCAGAGCTGCTATGGTAAATGGTGTTTTAGCCGGTTTTCAAATGGATTCAATGAAAGTAAGATTGTTAGACGGTTCATACCATGCGGTCGATTCAGATTCATTATCATTTGAAATTTGTGCAAGAACTGCTTTCCGCGAAGCTTTGCCAAAATGTAAGCCAGTGTTGTTAGAGCCAATCATGAAAATTGAAGTTTTAACACCAGAGCAAAACATGGGTGACGTAGTAGGGGATTTAAATAAAAGAAGAGGTCAAATTGAAGGAATGGATTCTAAAAATAACACTCAAGTAATTAAAGCTAAAGTGCCTTTGGCCGAGATGTTTGGATATGTTACTCAATTACGTACCATTACCTCAGGTAGAGCTTCATCTACAATGGAATTTGACCATTATCAGGAAGCGCCAAGAGGTGTTGCTGATGAAGTGGTAGCAAAAATTAAAGGCAAAAAAGCAGAGAAAGTTTAATATTTATAGTTCTTTATAAAAATAAAATGAGCCAAAAAATCAGAATAAAACTTAAGTCATACGATTATAATTTAGTAGATAAGTCTGCAGAAAAAATCGTAAAAACTGTGAAGTCTACAGGAGCAGTGGTTAATGGACCAATTCCATTACCAACGAATAAGAAAATTTACACAGTATTGCGCTCACCGCATGTAAACAAAAAAGCAAGAGAGCAATTTCAATTGTGCTCATACAAAAGATTGTTAGACATCTATAGTTCAACATCAAAAACAGTGGATGCTTTAATGCGCTTAGAGTTGCCAAGTGGGGTAGAGGTAGAGATTAAAGTGTAAGTTTTTTGAGTAAGATATAAGTAATAAATCAAATTAAAGAGTTTTTAAATTAAATAATAATGTCAGGAATAATTGGTAAAAAAGTAGGAATGACCAGTGTTTATGATGCCAATGGTAAAATAATACCATGCACAGTAGTTGAAGCTGGTCCTTGTGTAGTAACGCAAGTAAGATCCACCGAAGTTGACGGTTATGAAGCCGTTCAGCTAGGTTACGATGAGCGCAAAGAAAAGCACACATCGAAAGCCATGATGGGTCATTTTGCCAAAGCACAAACAACACCAAAGCGTAAATTGGTAGAATTTAAGGGTTTTACAGACGCAAAAAAATTGGGTGATGTAATTAATGTTGATTTGTTCGCAGAAGGTGATTTTGTTGATGTAGTTGGTACTTCTAAAGGTAAAGGTTTTCAAGGTGTTGTAAAACGTCATGGCTTTGCTGGGGTAGGTGGTCAAACTCATGGTCAGCATAATAGACTAAGAGCGCCAGGTTCATTAGGAGCTTCATCTTTTCCTTCTAGAGTATTCAAAGGAATGCGTATGGCAGGAAGAATGGGTGGTGACAGAGTGAAAGTACAAAACTTAGAAATATTAAAAGTGTTAACTGATAAAAATCTTTTGATTATCAAAGGCTCGGTGCCAGGAGCAAAAGGTTCTTACGTTTTAGTAGAAAAATAAAATGGAACTAAAGGTAATAAATAAAGAAGGTAAAGAAACCGCCAATAAGGTTGTTCTTAATAAAGATATTTACGGTATAGAACCAAATGATCATGCTATTTATTTAGATGTGAAGCAGTACTTGGCTAATCAACGTCAAGGCACTCACAAGGCTAAAGAAAAAGCTGAAGTTTCATACAGTACAAGAAAATTGAAGCGTCAAAAGGGTACTGGTGGTGCACGTGCTGGTAGCAGAAAATCAGGTACGATGATAGGTGGTGGTAGATTTTTTGGTCCACGTCCTCGTAACTATAGCTTCAAGTTAAACAAAAAATTGAAGGTATTAGCAAGAGCTTCGGCCCTATCTTATAAAGCTAAGGACAACAAAATTACTGTTGTTGAAAACTTCAATTTCGATGCTCCCAAAACCAAGAAATACTTGGATTTAATGAAAAACTTAAATGTTTTAGAGAAAAAAACATTATTAGTGCTTTCAGAATTAAATAAAAATGTATATTTGTCGGCTCGTAATCTTGGCAACACAAAGGTCGTAAGTGCTTCTAATATAAATACTTACGATGTTTTAAACGCCCATAATCTGATATTATCAGAGGGTTCTTTGGCCTAAATTGAGAAATTATTTAACTAAAATATAAGATTATTTCCAAGATGGAAACACTAATAAAGCCGGTAATTACCGAAAAAATGACAGCAGCAGGAGAAAAAATGAACCGTTTTGGATTTGTTGTTCATGCTAATGCAAATAAAATTGACATTAAAAATGCTATCGAAAAAGCTTACAATGTAAATGTTGTGAAAGTATGGACACAAAACTACATAGGAAAGATTAAAACCCGCAACACCAAAAGAGGACCTGTTTCCGGATTGACTAATCGTCATAAGAAAGCTGTTGTTTCTTTAAAAGATGGTGAAACTATTGATTTTTACAGTAATATTTAATTAGAGATGGCACTTAGAAAATTACGTCCATTAACGCCTTCACAGCGTTTTAAAATGGCAAATACTTTTGAAGAAGTAACGGCTTCAAAACCAGAAAAAAGTTTGTTAGAACCTGTAAAGAAATCAGGTGGAAGAAATCAAACTGGTAAAATGACTATGCGCTACATAGGTGGTGGTCATAAAAAGAATTACCGTGTAATTGATTTTAAAAGAAGCAAAGATGGTATTGAGGGAACAGTAAAAACTGTTGAATATGATCCAAACCGCAGTGCACGTATTGCTCTGGTATTTTACAAGGATGGCGAAAAAAGATATATGATTGCCCCTGCTGGTTTAAAAGTTGGCCAAAAAGTTATGTCAGGCAAAGGTGCTGCGCCAGAAATAGGAAATGCTTTATTGTTGAGTGAAATTCCACTTGGTACTATCATTCATGCAATTGAATTACATCCTGGACAAGGTGCAGTTATGGCTAGAAGCGCAGGTACGTATGCTCAACTAGCTGCTCGTCAAGATAAATATGCTGTTGTGAAAATGCCTTCTGGTGAAACCAGAATGATATTGTTAACATGCAAGGCAACTATTGGTGCTGTATCTAATGCGGATCATAACCTTGAAATCAGTGGCAAAGCAGGGCGCTCACGTTGGTTAGGTCGCAGACCAAGAACAAGACCAGTAGTAATGAATCCAGTAGATCATCCAATGGGTGGTGGTGAAGGTAGAGCTTCAGGTGGACATCCACGCTCTCGTAAAGGGATTCCATCAAAAGGTTACAAAACCAGATATCCAAAGAAAGCTTCAAGTAAATATATATTAGAAGGAAGAAAAAAATAATTAATAACAATAACGGTTTAATGGCCTTCTACTATTAAAGTGGGTTCACAACTTAAAAAATAAAAATGGCACGTTCACTCAAAAAAGGTCCTTTTATAGACTACAAATTAGAAAAAAAGGTATTAGCTGTTGTTGCTAGTGGCAAAAAAACAGTAATCAAAACTTGGTCCAGAAGATCTATGATTACTCCCGATTTTGTAGGTCAAACTATTGCAGTTCACAACGGAAATAAGTTTATACCTGTGTATGCAACCGAAAATATGGTAGGTCACAAGTTAGGAGAGTTCTCTCCAACAAGGAACTTCCGCGGTCATGCAGGTCAAAAGAAAGATAAAGGATCTAAATAATATTGTAAGTAGATAACAAAATGGGAGTTAGAAAACATAAAGTAGCCGAAGCGCGAAAAGAAGCAAACAAAACTATTAGTTTTGCAAAACTAAATAACTGTCCTACTTCTCCTCGTAAGATGAGATTAGTGGCCGACATGGTAAGAGGTTTAAGTATAGATAAAGCTTTGTATTTATTAAAATACAACCCAAAAGAAGCTTCAGGTCGTCTAGAGAAATTGTTATTGTCAGCAATCTCTAATTGGCGTGCCAAGAATGAAGGACTTCGTTTAGAAGAAAGTAACCTTTACATTAAAGAGGTGTTCGTTGATAGCGGATTGCAAATGAAGAGATTGCGCACCGCTCCTCAAGGTAGAGGATACAGAATTAGAAAACGTTCAAACCATGTAACATTGGTGTTGGATAGTAAAATAGCAGTAAATTAATATTTAAATACTTTCAAAGAATTCATGGGACAAAAAGCTAACCCGATAAGCAACAGATTAGGAATCATCAAAGGATGGGATTCTAATTGGTATGGTGGTAATCATTATGCTGATAAATTGGTTGAAGATTTCAAAATTCGTAACTACCTAAACGCCCGTTTAGCCAAAGGTAGTATTTCAAAAATTATAATTGAAAGAACTTTAAAATTGATTACAGTTACCATCAATACAGCCCGTCCAGGTATTATTATAGGAAAGGGTGGGAAAGAGGTTGATAAGTTGAAAGAAGAGTTAAAAAAGATTACCAAAAAAGATGTTCAAATTAACATTTACGAAATAAAGCGCCCAGAGCTAGATGCTCAACTAGTGAGTGATAGCATTGCTCGTCAGATTGAGGGAAGGATATCTTTTAGAAGAGCAATCAAAACAGCCATTGCTTCTTCAATGAGAATTGGAGCTGAAGGTATTAAGGTAAGTATTTCTGGACGTTTAGCTGGTGCTGAAATGGCAAGAACAGAACATTACAAAGAAGGGAGAACTCCATTGCATACTTTCAGAGCTGATATCGATTATTCTTTATCTGAAGCCCATACAACATACGGAAGATTAGGTATTAAGGTGTGGATTTGTAAAGGTGAGATATTTGGTAAAAGAGATTTATCCCCAAATATTGGTCAAACTGCTACGGCAGGAGCTTCAGCTGGAAAACCAGAAAGAAGCGCTCCGGGAAGGGGGGGGAACGGTAAGCCAAGAAGCGGCGGTGCCGGTGCTAATGCAGGAAAGAAAAGAACAAGTAAATAATAGAAAGATTTTTTTGATTATCAATAATATTTAAACAAGATGCTACAGCCTAAAAGAACGAAGTTTCGTAAAATGCACAAGATGAAGATGAAGGGTAACGCCATGCGCGGTAACCAGATTGCATTGGGTTCATTTGCGATAAAAGCTGAAGAAGGAGCTTGGATTACCGCAAGACAAATAGAGGCAGCTCGTATTGCTGTTACTAGATTTATGAAAAGAGAAGGTCAGATTTGGATTAGAATATTTCCAGACAAACCAATTACTAAAAAACCAGCCGAAGTTCGTATGGGTAAAGGTAAAGGTGCTCCTGAATATTGGGTAGCAGTGGTAAAACCAGGAAGAATTATTTTTGAAGCTGATGGTGTTCCTCTGGCTACTGCAAAAGAAGCTCTTAGATTAGCAGCTCAAAAGTTACCAATAACCACAAAGTTTATTGTTAGAAGAGATTATAAAGAAGATACTGTTTAATCCGTATCATAATACAACAAAACAATGTTAAAACAATCAATAATAAAAGAGTTCAACGATGGAGAGTTGAACGAGCGATTTACAGCAGAAACAGCTTCACTTTCTAAAATGAATATGAACCATGCAATCTCGCCTTTAGAAAACCCATTAATCATCAGAACAACGCGTAGAAATGTTGCTCGATTGGCGACAGAAATTAACAAAAGAAAAAATAAATAATCATGGAAAGAAACCTTCGCAAAGAAAGAGTAGGTTTAGTAGTAAGCAATAAAATGGACAAGTCTATAGTTGTTTCTATTGAGCGTAAGGTAAAGCACCCTAAGTATGGGAAATTCGTTAAGAAAACATCAAAGTTTGTTGCTCATGACGAAACAAATACTTGTAGTATAGGTGACACCGTAAAAATTATGGAAACACGCCCATTAAGCAAAACTAAAAATTGGCGTTTGGTGGAAGTACTTGAAAAAGTAAAATAATTAAGTTTTTTATAGACTCATTGAGATTTTAATTAGAATAAAATGATACAACAGGAATCAAGGCTATCAGTAGCAGACAACAGCGGGGCAAAGGAAGTACTTTGCATACGTGTGTTGGGCGGAACCAAAAGAAGATATGCTTCAGTTGGCGATAAAATCATAGTAAGCGTTAAACATAGCTTGCCAAGTGGTAATGTAAAGAAAGGCACTGTATCAAAAGCAGTAGTTGTTCGTACTGCCAAAGAAGTTAAGCGTCAAGACGGATCATATATTAGATTTGACGACAATGCAGTTGTGCTTTTAAATGCTTCAGACGAAATGAGAGGTACTCGTATTTTCGGTCCTGTGGCAAGAGAGTTAAGAGAAAAACAGTTTATGAAAATAGTTTCATTAGCTCCAGAGGTGCTATAATTAAATAATAATCATGCAAACTAAATTACACATAAAAAAAGGCGATACGGTAAAAGTAATTGCCGGTGACTCAAGAGGTCAAGAAGGTAAAGTGCTGGAAATCGATCGCATCAAGTTAAGAGCAATTGTTGAAGGAGTTAACCTGGTTTCAAAACATGCTAAGCCTAATTCAGCAAATCCACAAGGTGGAATTACAAAACAGGAAGCATCAATTCATATCTCTAATCTTGCTATGCTAGTTGGTGGTAAGACTCCAAAGATAGGTAGAAAAAGAATTGAAGATGGTAAAATAGTTCGTTACGTTAAAAAAACAGGGGAGGTTATAAAATAATGGCTTACGTTCCAAGACTTAAAGAAAAATACGCTAAGGATGTAGTTCCTGCGTTAAAGAAGCAATTCGAGTACAAAAGCTCTATGCAAGTGCCTCGTTTACAAAAAATTTGTATAAATCAAGGTATTGGTTCAGCGGTTTCTGACAAGAAATTGATAGACTCAGCTTTGACTGATATGGCTACCATTACTGGTCAAAAGGCAATGGCTACAAAATCTAAGAAAGATATTTCGAACTTCAAACTTCGTAAAGGTGTTCCAATTGGAATAAAAGTTACCTTACGTGGTGACAAAATGTATGAGTTTTTGGATAGATTAATTTCAGTAGCTCTACCTCGTATTCGTGATTTCCGTGGTGTCAATGAAAAATCATTCGATGGAAAAGGAAACTATACAATGGGTGTAACAGAGCAGATTATCTTTCCCGAAATTCAGATCGATAAGGTAAATAAAATTATGGGTATGGATATTACTTTTGTAACTTCTTCACCAACAGATGCCGAAGCTTTTGCATTATTAAAACAATTCGGCTTACCATTTAAAAATCAAAAAAATTAAATAAAGGAATATGGCTAAAGAATCAATGAAGGCAAGAGAGGTTAAGAGAATCAAACTTGCTGATCAATACGCTGAAAAAAGAGCTGCTTTGAAAGCTGCTGGAGATTTCGTAGGTTTGCAAAAATTACCTAGAAATTCTGCTCCTGTTAGACAGAGAAATCGTTGCAAATTAACAGGAAGACCAAGAGGTTATATGAGACAGTTTGGATTATCTCGTATAACTTTCAGAGAAATGGCATTAAATGGAAAAATCCCAGGTGTTGTAAAAGCAAGTTGGTAAAATATAAAATAAAATTAGTATTCATATAATTACCTTGCGTGCGAGGTAACATATAATAAAACAAATGACAGACCCAATATCAGATTATCTTACAAGATTAAGAAACGCCATTCAGGCAAAACACAGAGTAGTTGAGATTCCTGCTTCTAACATGAAAAAGGAAATTACCAAAATTCTTTTTGAAAAAGGTTACATATTAAATTATAAATTTGAAGATAACAACATTCAGGGCAATATTAAAATAGCTTTGAAATATCACCAAACAAATAAGCTTAATGCTATAAGAACACTACTTCGTGTAAGTAAACCAGGTTTAAGAAAATATGCAGGTCATTCAAATCTTCCCAAGGTAATGAATGGTTTAGGTATTGCTATTATTTCTACTTCTAAAGGTTTAATGACCGATAAAGAAGCAAGAAATTTAAATATCGGTGGTGAAGTTATTTGTTACATATCTTAATTTATTTCAGCAATGTCAAGGATAGGAAAATTACCAATAGAAATTCCCTCAGGTGTTGAGGTGAACGTTTCACCAACAAATTTGGTGACAGTAAAAGGAAAATTAGGAGAATTAACTCAACAAATGAGAGATGGTATTTCATTAGAAATGGTGGACGGAAAAGTTGAGCTAAAAAGAGCTACAGAAGAGAAAACACATAAAGCAATGCATGGGTTATATCGCTCATTAATTGCCAATATGGTAAAAGGTGTTTCTGAAGGCTATAAGGTTGAACAAGAGTTAGTCGGAGTAGGTTACAGAGCTGCTAACACAGGTCAAATGTTAGAATTAACCCTTGGTTATTCGCACAACATTAGCTTAGAATTACCCAATGAAGTTAAAGTAGTTACTTTAACTGAAAGAGGTAAGAATCCAACGATAACTATGACAAGTCATGATAAGCAATTATTAGGTCAAGTGGCGGCAAAGATTCGTTCATTGCGCCCTCCTGAGCCATACAAAGGTAAGGGTATAAAGTTTGTGGGTGAGCAACTCCGCAGAAAGGCTGGAAAATCAGCAGGAAAATAATCGATTTTAAACAAAATAAAAAGTATATAAAATGGCTTTAACTAAAGAAGCAAGAAGGGAACGAATCAAAAAGAGAATCCGTAAAGTAGTTACAGGAGATGCTCAAAACCCTCGCTTGTCCGTTTTCAGAAGTAACAAACAAATTTATGCTCAATTGATAGATGATACAACAGGTAAGACTATTGTCGCTTCATCGTCTAAAGTAAAAGAAATAGCTGATCAAAAAGTTAACAAAATTGAGCAGGCACGATTAGTAGGTAAATCACTTGCCGAAAAAGCAACTGCCGCTGGATTGAGCACTGTTAGATTCGACAGAAACGGATACTTGTATCATGGTAGGATAAAGTCTTTGGCTGACGCAGCGAGAGAAGCTGGTTTAAATTTTTAATATTTACATTGCAATAAAAAAATAAATGTCAAACGCGCAAATTAAAAAAGTAAGATCAAGCGACATTGAACTTAAAGATAAGTTAGTAAGTGTTCAACGTGTTACTAAAGTTACAAAAGGTGGTAGAACTTTTAGTTTTTCAGCTATTGTTGTTGTTGGTGATGAACATGGTGTTGTAGGATACGGTTTAGGGAAAGCAAAAGAGGTTACTGATGCAATTACTAAAGGTATTGAGGATGCAAAGAAAAACTTAATTAAAGTGCCCATCATCAAAGGTACTGTTCCACATGAGCAGTATGGAAAGTATAGTGGTGCAAGAGTATTTCTTAAGCCAGCAGCTCATGGTACTGGTGTTATTGCTGGTGGTGCGATGCGTGCTGTGCTAGAAAGTGTTGGTGTAACAGACGTTTTAGCAAAATCTAAGGGATCATCTAACCCTCACAATGTGGTTAAAGCTACTATAGATGCGCTTGTTCAGATGAGAGATGCTATAACGGTTTCTCAACAAAGAGGTATTAGTATGCAAAGAGTATTTAACGGATAATATATAAAGCTCAAAAATGGCTAAAATTAAAATAACACAGGTAAAAAGCGGAATCGATCGTCCTGAGCGTCAAAAAAGAACGCTAAGAGCTTTAGGATTTACAAAAATGCATCAAGTGCTTGAGAAAGACGATAATGCAAACATCCGCGGAATGATTAATAAGGTTAGTCACCTTGTTTCAATAATTGATTAATAACGTTTATTTTCAACGAGATAATGGATTTAAGTAATTTAAAGCCTGCAGAGGGCTCAACAAAAAACAGAAAAAGAATAGGTAGAGGTCAGGGATCTGGTAGAGGTGGTACTTCTACACGTGGTCACAAAGGAGCTAAATCTCGTTCAGGTTACAAGAGCAAGGTTGGTTTTGAAGGTGGACAGATGCCATTACAAAGAAGAATTCCTAAGGTGGGTTTTAAAAACATTAACCGAATAGAATACAGAGGAATCAATTTGGATGCATTGCAAATCCTAGCCGACAAGACAAAATCAGGAGTTGTTGATTTAGCCCTATTAATGGAAAACGGTTTAGCATCAAGAAATGATTTAATAAAAATTTTAGGTCGTGGTGAGCTAAAAGCAAAGTTAGATGTAAAAGTTCATGCTTTTTCTGGAACTGCAAAGGCAGCTATAGAAAACGCAGGTGGTACAGCAGTAACGCTTTAATTATACTATGAAAAGTTTTATCAATACTTTAAAAAACATTTACAAGATTGAGGAGTTAAGGACTAGAATTCTAAACACCTTAGGTTTCTTGTTGATTTATAGATTAGGCTCCTTTATTGTACTTCCAGGGGTTGACTCTGAGGCACTTCAAGCGGCTAACGGAGATCCTTCCGGATTGGCTGGTTTAATTAATATTTTTGCAGGGGGAGCTTTCTCAAGGGCTTCTATCTTTGCACTTGGTATTATGCCATACATATCTGCCTCAATTGTGATGCAGTTATTGGGTTTAGCCATACCGCATTTCCAACGTCTGCAAAAAGAAGGGGAAAGTGGTCGCAAGAAAATAAATCAATATACCCGTTTTTTAACAGTAGTGGTAACAGTATTGCAGGCTCCTGGATATATTGCATCTCAAATTCCAGTTACAGCAAGGTTACACAACGATACGATGTTTTGGGCATCATCAATCATTATCTTACTATCGGGAACCATTTTTATTATGTGGTTAGGTGAAAAGATTACTGACAAAGGTATTGGTAATGGTATTTCATTAATAATCATGATCGGTATTATTGCTAACCTGCCTGTTGCTTTCATACAAGAATTTGTTTCAAGATTAGAGAATTCAGGTGGTGGACTAGTTATCCTTTTGGTTGAATTAGTTGGATTATTCCTAATTATTGTTGTTACAATTTTGTTAGTGCAGGGAACCCGAAAAATACCAGTACAATTTGCTAAGAAAATTGTTGGTGCAAAACAGTATGGTGGTGTAAGACAATATATTCCTTTGAAAGTGAACGCTGCTGGTGTTATGCCAATTATATTTGCACAAGCAATTATGTTTATTCCCCTAACTATTGCAGGTTTTTCGGATTCGAGTTCAGTAAATAGTTTTGTTACAGTGATATCTGATTATACTGGTTTCTGGCATAACTTTATGTTTGCTGTAATGATAATCGCATTTACCTATTTCTATACAGCAATTACGATTAATCCAAATCAAATGGCTGACGATATGAAAAGAAATGGTGGTTTTATTCCAGGCGTAAAACCAGGAAAGAATACAGCTGAGTTTATTGATTCGGTGATGTCTAAGATTACGTTTCCAGGATCATTGTTTTTAGCTTTTGTTGCGATATTACCTGCTTTTGCAACTAAATTAGGTATTAATGCGCAGTTTGCTCATTTTTATGGAGGAACTTCGTTATTGATTCTTGTGGGTGTAGTATTGGATACCTTGCAACAAATCGAAAGTCATTTATTGATGCGTCATTATGATGGGTTGATGAAGAGTGGTAGAATCAAAGGAAGAAGCAATCCATCAGCTGTATCGATGGTTACAAATTAAATAGAAGATCAAAAGCGAGATGCTTTATTATAAAACGAAAGAGGAGATAGAGTTAATAAGAGTTAGTTCTTTACTTGTTGGAAAAACCTTAGCAGAAGTTGCTAAGCATATTAAACCAGGTGTTGCTACCATCGCTTTGGATAAAATAGCTGATCAATTTATTCATGATCATGGTGCAAAAGCAGCTTTCAAAGGATATGATGGATTCCCAAACTCACTGTGTATTTCAGTAAATTCAGCGGTGGTTCATGGAATTCCTAATAATTATCTACTTAAAGAAGGTGATATTATATCTGTTGATTGTGGTGTGGTAAAAGATGGATTCTATGGAGATTCGGCCTATACTTTTGGTGTAGGTCAGTTGAAGCCAGAAGTTCAAAAACTACTTGATGTAACAAAAGAAAGTTTATATGCAGGAATAAGCCAAGCTGTTTCAGGAAAACGTATAGGCGATATTGGCGAAGCTGTTCAGAATCATGCAGAAAATGCCGGATTCTCTGTTGTAAGAGAGCTTGTGGGCCATGGAATTGGTCGTAGTTTACATGAGTCTCCTGAAGTGCCGAATTATGGTAAAAAAGGGAAGGGGACATTACTACAAAGTGGATTGGTGATTGCGATAGAGCCAATGATTAATGCGGGTAGAAAGGAAGTTGTTAGAGATAGAGATGAATGGACAATTAGAACTGCAGATGGTAAGTTATCAGCACATTTTGAGCACACTTTGGTTGTTCAAAAGGAAAGAGCAGAGGTGTTATCGTCTTTTGAATATATCGAAGAAGTATTAAATAAAGTAAATAAATAATAATAGATGCCTAAACAGTCATCAATAGAACAAGATGGAACAATAATAGAAGCGTTAAGTAATGCTATGTTTCGTGTAGAATTAGAAAATGGACATGTAATTACTGCGCATATTTCAGGTAAAATGAGGATGCATTACATCAGAATACTACCAGGAGATAAAGTAAAAGTTGAAATGAGTCCCTATGATTTAACAAAAGGAAGAATTTCATTTAGATATAAATAATTTGACCAATTGAGATATTGGTAGCATGCTATAAAAAACAAAAAAATGAAAGTAAGAGCATCAATTAAAAAAAGAAGCGTTGAGTGCAAAATTGTACGTCGAAAAGGACGCTTGTATGTTATTAACAAGAAGAATCCTAAGTTTAAACAAAGACAAGGATAAAAGATTTTATTAAATAGATATCACTTACAGCAATGGCAAGAATTTCGGGTATTGATTTACCAAAAAACAAAAGAGGTGAAATAGGATTAACCTATATTTACGGGATTGGCAGAAGAACTGCACAGTCAATTTTATCTGAAGCAGGTGTTGATTGGAACACTAAGGTTCAAGAATGGAATGACGAGCAACTCACAAAAATCCGTAATATCATCAATGATAATTATAAGGTTGAAGGTTCTCTTCGCTCCGAAGTTCAATTGAGCATTAAGCGCTTAATGGACATAGGTTGCTACAGAGGAGTTCGTCACCGTGTTGGTTTACCTGTAAGAGGGCAAACGACTAAAAACAACGCTCGTACTCGAAAAGGTAAAAAGAAGACAGTTGCTAATAAGAAAAAGGTAACTAAATAATATTTAACGGAAATTAAACTATTAATTTAAAATGGCAAAATCAGTAAAAACAGCCAAGAAGAGAGTAGTAAATGTTGATCCAAGCGGAGAAGCTCATATCAATGCTACTTTTAACAATATAATCATTTCTCTAACTAACCATAAGGGTGAGGTTATATCTTGGTCATCGGCAGGGAAAATGGGTTTTAAAGGCTCAAAGAAAAACACTCCTTATGCAGCTCAAATGGCTGGAGAAGATTGTTCAAAAGTTGCTCATGAAGCAGGATTGAGAAAAGTAAAAGTTTTTGTAAAAGGTCCCGGTGCCGGAAGAGAGTCAGCAATTAGAAGTATTTCTAACTCTGGTATTGAAGTAACAGAAATAATGGACATTACTCCAATTCCTCATAACGGCTGTCGTCCAGCTAAAAGAAGAAGAGTTTAGTCTGAAGTAAATAAAACAAATAAGATTTAGTATTTCATTTAATTATATAAGAAATGGCAAGGTATAGAGGCCCTCAGTCAAAAATTGCAAGAAAATTCAGAGAACCGATTTTTGGTCCTGATAAAGCATTAGAAAAAAAGAATTACCCACCAGGAATGCATGGATTGGCGAAAAAACGTGCCAAGCAATCTGAATATGCTGTTCAGTTACAAGAGAAGCAAAAAGCTAAATATACCTACGGTATATTGGAGAAGCAATTTGCGAACATCTTCGATCGCGCTTCCAGAGCCCATGGTGTAACTGGTGAGGTTTTAATTCAATTGATTGAGTTGAGATTAGACAATACAGTTTATCGCCTTGGCATTGCTCCAACAAGAATGGCAGCTCGTCAGATCGTTTCTCATCGTCATATTACTGTGAACGGCAAGGTAGTTAATATTCCTTCTTACACTTTAAAAGTTGGAGATGTTGTTGCAATTCGTGAAAAATCAAAAAGCTTAGAGGTAATTAATCATTCTATTGCTTCCACAAGTCGTTCTTTCCCTTGGTTAGACTGGAATGGAGATAAAAACGAAGGTAAACTTATTGCGGTACCTGCACGTGCTGAAGTTCCTGAGAATATTAAAGAGCAATTAATAGTGGAATTGTACTCACGTTAATTAGGTTAAAAATAACATTTAAATTAAACATAATATACACCAATGGCAATATTAGCATTCCAAAGACCTGATAAGGTAATCATGCTTAATTCAACTGATCATGAAGGTCAATTTGAATTTCGTCCGTTAGAGCCCGGATATGGTATTACTGTGGGAAATGCCCTCAGAAGAATTTTACTTTCATCTCTTGAAGGTTTTGCGATCACTTACATCAAAATAGAAGGAGTTGATCATGAATTTTCTACTATCAAAGGTGTGGTGGAAGATGTAACAGAAATTATCTTAAACCTAAAGCAAGTACGTTTTAAAAAACAAATCGATGGTACTGAAAACGAGCGTTTAGTTGTTAGCGTTAGCGGAAAAAGCACGTTCTCTGCGGGTGATATAGGTAAGTTTACTTCAGGTTTTCAAGTGTTGAATCCAGATCTAGTGATCTGTAACATGGAAAGTAGCGTGAAGTTGAAGATTGAAATGATGATTGAAAAAGGAAGAGGTTATGTGCCGGCTGATGAAAATAAGCCAAACAACGCAGTAGCTGGTTTAATTCCAATTGATGCTATTTACACTCCCATAAAAAATGTAAAATATAGTGTTGAGAATTTTCGTGTGGAACAAAAAACGGATTACGAAAAATTGATCATCGATATTACCACTGATGGCTCTATTCATCCAAAAGAAGCATTAAAAGAAGCAGCCAAAATTTTAATTCACCATTTTATGTTATTCTCAGATGAGCGTATCACATTGGATGTTGAAGAGAAAAAGGAAACTGAAGAGTTTGATGAGCATTCATTGCACATGCGTCAATTACTTAAAACAAAATTATATGACATGGATTTATCTGTTCGTGCATTAAATTGTTTGAAAGCTGCTGATGTTGAAACCTTAGGTGAGCTTGTTGCTTTTAACAAAAATGACCTATTGAAATTCAGAAATTTCGGTAAGAAGTCATTGACCGAATTAGAAGAGCTTGTAGCTTCAAAGAACCTACAGTTTGGAATGAATGTTGCAAAATATAAACTAGATAAAGACTAAATCAATTTGACAATTAGACAATTCAACAATTAAGCAATGACTTGTAATTGACTAATTTCAAATTTTTAAATTAAAACAATGAGACACGGAAAAAAATTAAACCACTTAGGCAGAACAAACTCGCATCGTAAGGCAATGATGGCGAACATGGCATGCTCATTAATTATGCACAAGCGTATCAACACTACAGTTGCTAAAGCAAAAGCTTTGCGTACTTATGTTGAGCCATTAATTACAAAATCAAAAAACGATACTACACATAGCCGTAGAACAGTATTTGCTTATTTAAAGCAAAAAGAAGCTGTAGCTGCTTTGTTCCGCGAAGTTGGAGTTAAGGTTGCAACACGTGCTGGTGGTTACACCAGAATATTAAAAACTGGCACTCGTTTAGGAGATAATGCTGAAATGTGTATGATTGAATTAGTTGATTTCAACGAATTTATACAGGATACGCCTAAAGCAGCTCCGGTTAAAAAAGCTACACGTAGAAGTCGTGGTGCCAAGAAAGAAGATGGAACTGCTGATGCCGCGACATCATCTGATGATACTGCTTCTGAAGAAAAGCCGAAAAGAGCTCCTAGAGCAAAAAAGAAAGACGATAATAAAGAATAAATTTAGGTTATATTGGTTAATGAGAAAAAGCTGTTTGGAACTTCCAAACAGCTTTTTTGTTTATGGGTATTGTCGAAATTAGTTTGATTTAAGAGGTTTTGACGGATTTGGCTTGTTGTTTGTTGTTTTTTGTAGTTATCGTTTGTGTAATGGAATGAAAATGGTTGATTTTGAGGGTTGGATAAGTTAGTGCAATTATGTTGGTTGATTTTGGTTGTAATATTTTAAACGAAGTATGTTTTTGTAATTAATTATAAGGGTGGCCATTGAGCAAGGTAAAAACTTTCAATTGCTATCAAAAGTTCGAAGGTAAACATTTGGAGGTTTGAAGCCGAGGATGTTGAAGCATCGGCACTCTAACAATTAAAAAATCCGAAGCACAACTTCGGTTTTACAGGGGCCAATTCCCAACGCACTTTATGATTTTTTTTAATAAATTTGAAATATCTTTAAAAATACTTGCAAGAGCAAATAAAATTCAATTATCTTTGTGAGCGAATACTTACTTACATATCTGAAGTCATTTATAAAATAAAACTTGAAAATGAAAAACACTAAATTCTCAGATAGACAAATAGAAATTATTGAAGCTGCTACCAAGAGAATTGATGAGCATGGTATTCAGGATTTAACAATTAAAACACTTGCTGCTGATTTAAATTTATCTGAAGCGGCATTATATCGCCATTTTAAGAGTAAAAATGATATTTTGCTGGGCTTACTAACTTATTTTATAGAAGAAATGAAAGTGCGGTTAGCAATAATCTTGACAAATAAAGATAAAAGCCCTTCTGAATTATTAATAGCCCTGTTTGATTCCCAATTAAAAACATTTGTAGCGAAGCCTTCCATCGTAAGCGTTATCTTTTCTGAAAGCATTTTTCAGTTTAATAAAGAATTATCTTCTACCGTTTCATCAATGATGGAATTAATGCAAAATGATATAGAAAGTATTGTGAAAAAAGGTCAATCAGATGGATCTTTCAGCAAGATAGTGGGTGTTTCAACAACAACAACAATTATAATGGGCGGTATGCGAATTACGGTTCTTAAATGGAAATTATCGGGTCATAAATCTGATTTAATTAGAGACGGGAATAAAGTATTGAAAGGGATATTAAAAATGCTACAAAGTAATTAGTAAAATGCATCATATGAAAAGCCTTATTTCAAAAATAGCAGCAGTAATTCTTACAATTTTTGCATTATTAACTTTCTTTCTAAGCACATCTGTCATATTTGATTTGTTTGGTATTAGAGCCAAAGAGGGAAATTATGTTCTGTTTGTGGTTTGGTCAAATTTCATCAGTAGCATTCTATATCTTTTTGCAGCTTATGGGTTTATTAAAAACAAAAAATGGACGGCCACACACTTATGGATTTCAGCACTTATACTGATAGCAGCTTTTATCGGTCTTAAACTTCATGCAAATTCAGGTGGTATTTATGAAACAAAAACGATCGGTGCAATGATTTTTAGAATTTCCGTAACCCTTTTATTTGCAATCATTGCATATTTCACAATCACAAAAGAAAAAAATATTAAAAAGAAAACAATTTCACTTACAGTAATCAGTTTGTTCCTTTTCGGTTGTGGTGATACTTCTTACGAAAAAGCAAAAGAGCAAACCGAAACCGTTACTCACGAAGAACATCAGCACAACGATGAAATTCAAACCATCGAGCTTAACAATGGAGAAAAATGGAAAGTTGATGCCAATATGATAACTCATATTCGCAGTATGGAAAACGAGGTTATTTCCTTTACTAAGGTTGAGCAAAAAGATTACAAATCATTAGATGAAAAATTGCAATCCAACATTGATTTGCTTACTACCAATTGCACAATGAAAGGAAAAGCCCACGATGAACTGCACAAATGGCTAATGCCATACATTGATATGGTAAAGAAACTTTCAGAAGCTAAAGACGAAACCGAAGCATCGAAGCATTTTGATAGCATTCAAACTTCATTCACAGCATTTAATCAATACTTCCAATGAACATAAAAGAATTACACACTCGCGAAAAACCAGTTTCAGCAACTTCTCTTTTTAAAAGCGAATTAGGAAATGCCACTGCCATACAAATTTTGCAAGGCGAAAAATTAAAAGAACATATTACCAAAACTCCAGCTCTTTTGATTTGTGTGGAAGGGGAAGTGATTTTTGAAAATGAAAATGGTGTAAAAGAAGCACTACTTACTGGTGATTATGTAAATATTGAATCCATGGTAAAACATTGGGTTGAAGGAAAAGTGGAAAGTCAATTAATACTCATCAAGTAAAAAAAAATTGACCAATGAAGTTAGTAAACATTCACATACTTTATCTAATCCTATTGCTTTCAACAATAGGAGCTCAGTCTGCACACGCACAATTGTGGACAATCCAACAGTGTATTGACACAGCAAAAGTTCATAACAAAAAACTGCAAATGGGCAGAAACAATATTACTATTAGTGAACAAAAAGAAAAGGAAGCAAAAGCAAATTTAATTCCGAAAATAACAGCGAATGCAGATTACAAGTATTTCACTAATCTGCCTTACCAGTTAATGCCATTATCCACTTTTAACCCAATAGCTCCGGAAGGGCAATTTAAAGAAGCTCAGTTTGGTGTTCCGCACAATATCAATGCAAACTTACAATTGTCAATGCCTTTGTATAATCCGCAAATTTACGGAGCAATACAAACTACTAAGATAGCATCGGAATTGACGGAATTACAATACCTAAAAACTGAAGAGCAAATATTTTTTGAAATTTCCAATATGTATTACAATGCACAAATTTTACATAATCAATTGGCTTTTATCGACAGCAACGTTGCAAATGCTGAAAGACTGCTAAAAAATATCCAACTACTCAACGAACAATTGCTTGCCAAAGGAACTGATGTAAGCAAGGTGAAATTGCAGGTCTCCCAATTAACCACGCAAAAGGAAAATATAAGTAGTAAATACGAGCAAGTTCTAAATGCTTTGAAATTTGCAATGGGTATTTCCATTAAACAAAATCTACAAATTGAAGCGAACATTCAATATCAAAACACAAATGAATATACAACTTCATCAATTTTAGATATTCGTATCATAAAAACTCAAAACCGCTTATTGTTGCGTGAACTGAGCACGTTAAACAAATCAAGGTTTATTCCTTCGCTAAATCTTATTGGAATGTATGGAACAACGGGTTTTGGATATGACAAGCAACCGAATGATTTTCTAAAATTCTATCCTATTGGTTTTGCAGGTATTCAACTCTCTTATCCACTATTTAATGGGACGGTAATGCAAAGGAAAATGAATCAGAAAAAAATTGAACTTCAAAATAATGAACTTCAAAACGGTTTATTTTCTGAGCAAAATAATATGCAAGTTCAAAATGCAAAAATGCAAAGAGAAGTTGCTAAAAAATCAGTTGAAACATCAATAGAACAAATCAAATTGGCTCAAACAATTTACGAGCAAATTATTCTTCAACAAAAACAAGGAACTACAAGTTTAACAGATGTTTTGCTTGCTGACAATGCTTTAAGAGAAGCACAACAAACCTATCTGTCTGCTGTAATTGATTATCTAAAAGGTGATTTAGAACTTAAAAAACTAACTGGAAACTTTACAATTAAGAATTAAAAATGAGAATTATGAATTGGAAAAAAATAATCGGAATTATTGCAGGTGTTGCACTTGTTGCACTTGTTGTTTTGAAACTGAAAAGCAACAAGGAAATTACTCAGAATAAAGTTTATCAATACGATAAGGAACAAGCTATTAATGTTCAGGCAGACACTCTACAAATTGAAAATGTGAATGCCGAATTTTCTTATTCAGGAACATTTGAGCCACATAAGGAAACCAAACTAAGTGCTGAAATACAAGGAAAGATAAATGAAGTTTTGGTTGATATTGGAAGTGTTGTAAACAAAGGTCAACCTTTAGTGCTGTTGGATAATTCAATACTAAAGTTACAACTGCAAACTATTGAAGTGCAAATTGAAGGTTTAGAAGCTGATGTAAACCGCTATACAATTTTGGCTAAAGCAGATGCAATTCAAGGTGTTCAATTAGAAAAATCGGTATTAGGATTGAAATCCGTGAAAGTGCAGAAAGCTACTTTGGTAGAACAAATAAATAAGACAACTATCAAAGCCCCTTTCAATGGAATAGTTACTGCAAAACTTAGTGAAGAAGGGGCATTTGCAGCACCTGGAATTCCATTACTTCAAATAACGGACATTACAAATTTAAAATTCACAGTAAATGTTCCCGAAAATGCTTTAAGCCAATTCAAATTAAATCAAAGTTATTTCATATCAGCAGACGCCTATTCCGAAATTTCATTATCGGGTAAAACTACAATGATAGGTAGTAAAGCTAATATGGGAAGTAGTTTTCCTGTTCAGTTTTCTGTGAATAACACAACCGATTTGAAAATAAAATCAGGAATGTTTGGCAAGGTGAATTTGAAAAACGACATACAAGAAAATGGAATCATTATTTCGTCCTCTGCCATTGTTGGCTCTGAAAACCAACCACAAGTTTACCTTGTAAAAAATGGCAAAGCAATGTTACAAAACATTGTCATTTCTAAAAAGATACAGAATAAATCAGTCGTGTCAAGTGGTTTAAAAGCAGGTGATGTAATTGTAACGAATGGCTTTATAAATCTTTTTAACGGGGCGAATGTAACTGTTAAATAAAATCAGCGAAAAATGAACATTACAGAAATTTCAATCAAACGCCCTTCGCTGATAATAGTGCTGTTCAGCGTATTTACTTTATTAGGATTTATCGGCTATAAAAATTTGAGTTACGAATTAATGCCAGACTTTAATCAGCCAGTAATTGTAATCAAAACAGTTTATCCAGGTGCTGAACCCAACGAAGTAGAAACATCGGTTTCACGAAAAATAGAAGATGCCTTATC
>CAIKXD010000329.1 GCA_903831265.1 uncultured Bacteroidota bacterium | reverse complement strand
TTGGGTGCAGTAAATTTAGGAACAGATTTAGGTATAATAATTACTGCTAGTCACAATCCGCCTGCTTATAATGGTTTTAAAATAAAGGGTAGTTACGGAGGCCCATTAATGCCCGAATTGGTGCAAGAAATTGAGGATATTATTGAAGATAGTTGTTCAATAGATCTCAAAACTAAATCAATGGAGGAATTGGTTAAAGAGGGAAAAGCCTCTTATATTGACCTTGAATCGATGTATGTAGCGCATGTGGAAAAGAATTTTGACTTAGAAGCTATTAGAAATTCAAAAATGCAATTTGCTTATGATGCTATGTATGGTGCTGGACAAAATGTAATGAGAAGACTTTTTCCAGACATTACTTTTTTACATTGCGATTATAATCCATCATTCGATGGACAGGCTCCCGAACCTATTCACAAGAATTTAACGGAATTTTCGGAATTAATTAAGATGAGTGGAGATATAGATTGTGGTTTGGTTACCGATGGCGATGCAGATAGAATTGGGCTTTACAACAACGAAGGTGATTTTGTAGATTCGCATCACATCATTTTATTGTTGATTCATTACATGGTTAAATACAAGCAAATGAGCGGCAAAGTTTGTACTGCTTTTTCCACCACTGTAAAAATTAAATCAATGTGCGACCATTATGGCCTTGATTTGGAAGTGGTTAAAATTGGATTCAAATACATTTGTGGCATTATGATTAAAGAAGATGTTCTTTTAGGAGGCGAAGAGTCGGGAGGTATTGCTATTAAAGGCCATATTCCTGAACGTGATGGTATTTGGATGGGCCTGGTAATTTGGGAATTTATGGCCAAAACTGGTAAATCGCTCAAAGAATTAATTCAAGAAGTTTATGATATTACAGGTACTTTTTGGTTTGAAAGAAACGATTTACACATTAAAGAAGAGTTAAAGAATAGTATTGTAAACAACTGCAAAAACAACGCATACACACAATTTGGTGAATATAAAGTGCAGAGGTTAGAGGATTTAGATGGTTGGAAATTCTTTTTCTCTGATAATGAATGGTTAATGATCAGAGCTTCTGGAACTGAACCTGTTTTAAGAACCTATGCTGAAGCTGCAACAAAGGAAAAGGCATTTGCTATTTTAGAAGCTACAAAAAAAACATTATTAGGTTAATATAAATAATACATTTTAAGTTATGACTAGAGAAAGAGTATTGATAACAGGTGCTGCAGGATTTTTAGGCTCGCATTTATGTGATAAATTTGTGAAGGAAGGCTATCATGTAATTGCTATGGATAACCTAGTTACAGGCGATATGAGAAACATTGAACATTTAATGAAATTGGAGCAATTCGAGTTTTATCATCATGATGTTTCTAAATACGTACACGTGCCGGGAGAAATAAAATATATTTTACATTTTGCTTCACCTGCAAGTCCTATCGACTACTTAAAAATACCTATTCAAACTTTAAAAGTAAGTTCATTAGGAACACATAATATATTAGGTTTAGCTAAAGCCAAAAAAGCGCGGGTTTTGGTAGCCTCTACTTCTGAAGTTTATGGCGACCCTGTGGTTCATCCTCAAACGGAAGATTATTGGGGAAATGTAAACCCTGTTGGCCCCAGAGGATGCTACGATGAAGCTAAACGTTTTATGGAAGCAATTACCATGGCCTATCATAATGTGCATGGCTTAGAAACAAGAATCATTAGAATTTTCAATACTTATGGCCCGCGAATGCGCCTTAACGATGGAAGGGTTTTACCTGCATTTATTGGTCAGGCGTTAAGAGGCGAAGATTTAACTATGTTTGGCGATGGCTCTCAAACACGCTCTTTCTGTTACGTGGCCGATTTAGTAGATGGAATTTATAAATTACTTTTAAGCGACCATCATTTGCCAGTCAACATCGGAAATCCAAGTGAAATAACTATTAAAGAATTTGGTGAAGAAATATTAAAATTAACTGGTGCTAATCAAAAATTAATTAGTTTACCATTACCTGCCGATGACCCTAAACAGCGTAAACCCGACATTACTAAAGCCAAAGCCTTATTAGGCTGGGAACCAAAAGTAAACAGAGCAGAAGGTTTAAAAATAACTTTTGAGTATTTTAAATCCTTATCAAAAGAAGAATTATTTAAAACTGAACACCGACAGTTTTCATAAAAATATAGTAATCTCTGAAGATAGAAGTGTTATTGCTTGATACTTACAAAATATGGATCAACCGACACTTCTATCTTTTTCTTAGGGATGAGTTCCAAATTATTTAAATCAATAAAAGAAATGTAACCGTTTCTGCCTCCACATGCTGAGGTGTGGTGCGGGGCTGGACCTCCAGAACTAGTATTTCTATTGGTAACAATTACTTCTTGTTTAACCTCATCAACAGCTACACCGTGCGGCTGATGGCCAGAATAAACATGTTTAATTAAACTTAAATTATTTAAATCTATAACAGCAACAGAGCCTCTTAAACCAGGGAAATTAATGGTATCCTCCATACATGCTGCAAAAAGATAATTTTTACTTTCGGAGATGACAATTTCTTGCGGAAATGACCCTACCGAAATGGTTTTAATTAACTTATCATTGACCGTGTTGTATATTCTAATTTCATTGGTATTTTGGCACGATAAAATGTATTTATCGCCTGCAGGTGTAAACAAAACATCATGAGGTTTTAAAAGCAATCCATTTGATTGATCAAGCGTTATCATACCACTAAAATCGGGAAAAAGCGGTGTGCTTCCGGCACCACTGAGATATATTTTATAAAAAAAGCTAGCCTCCTGTCCAAACACATACAAAATATTTTCGTCCTTATTTAAAGCCACCGCATGAGGATAGGCAAATAAATTGGCGCCTACATAAGTTGCTAAAACCTGCATGGAATTTAAATCAATATACTTTACTCTTCCTTGCCCTGGGTTTGGACCATCATTGGCATTGTAATCGACACAAAAAGCATATTTAGAGTCTTTTGTTAGTATAAAAGTATTCCAACTGCCACTTTCAATGTAAGCTTGGGCTACAAATGAATCGTCGCTTGTTCTAAATTTTTGAAAAAATGTACCATTTAAAAAAATGATGTAATAATGCTTACCATCGGGCGATACTCTTATTTGATGAGGTGATTCAATTCTATCTTTTGATTGCCCTACTTCGAAGCAGCGCATTGGTAAATCTGTTTCTGAATCAAATACAGTAATGAGATCACAACCTTGATTACAAACATAGTATTTAGATCTATTTGCACTTTTATCACTATATTTTACAAAGCCTTTGTCATCTGGTGCACCATAATCAATCCAGTTTCTTAAAGCAATAATTTCATCTTTAGTAAGTGGGTCTCTGTTGATAGGCATGGTTGGCTTTACAGAAACACCCAAATCTTCATAAGTATTACAAAACAAAAATAGGGTACTCTGTTTGTGGTTATAAGGAATAACGGCTGCACCATTCCTAGTTCCTTCAAAAAGTTTATTCCATGATGTTAATGACAAACCTGAAGCTGCATCTTTGCTAATATCATTGTGACAACCACTAACAGCGCACTTGTTGAGTACAATTTTACCAATTGATTCGGGATAATTGCCACCACTTTTCACAAGCAATTGATTGTCAATTTTGCACGTTCCTAGCAGCAATGAGCTAAAAGCAGCTATAAGCAATATCCTTAACATTGACGAGCTCAAACCTATAAAAAATTAATGTTGAACAATGAATTTAGAAGTACTAACAAATAAGCCGTTTGATAGTTTACATAAATACACCCCTGATTTTAGGTTGCTCGTTGAAATATTGTTTAAAGTTCCTGCCTGAAATGTTTCTGTGGAAATAATTTGTCCTTGCAAATTCATAATTTCTAATTTGATTGCATGCAATTTCAACAAATCATCCATCATAAAAAAGATATTATCATTTGCTGGGTTTGGAAATAATTTAATTTGAGGAATAAAGGCTAAATCATTTAAATGTTGTGTTCCGGCTAAAGAATCGCCAACAAAAAAACTGACACCTCCACTATAATTTCCAACAATTAAATCAAGCTGTGTGTCATTATTGATATCAAATACGGCTGGCGCGCATCTTACACCTTCATATAAATTTTGAAATGTAGAATCCAAGAGCGTAAATGGCCCGTTTAAATTATTATCGATATTATTGTAATGATAAATCTTGCCATTGGCCGAACCTACAAATAATTCATAATTACCATCTTTTTCGAATAAACAAGGAAAGCTAAAACCATTGCTAACATTTATTGGAATAACATTTACATTTCCAAAAAAGTAATTAGCACTATCGGCGGAAAAACTGGGGTTGGAAGCAGTTCCAATATTTTTGTAATAGTTAAGTTTTCCATTACTTCTTCCACAGAGTAGATCTAACTTATTATCGCGATTAACATCTATCAATTGAGGAGAAACAAATTGACCAAAAAGGATACCCGAAAACAAGGAAGAATTGAGTACATAATTTGCTGTTAACCCGGGTGCGGCAATATTTTGGTAATAATAAAGCCGACCATCACTTGCGCCAATGACCATATCCTTGTCGCCATCATTATCTAAATCGCCAAAAGTGGGCACCAAATTTTGAAGATTTAAAGCCCCTAGAAGCGTATAATCTTTGCTAAACAATTCAAACTTTGGTTGAGTGGAAGTGCCAATATTTTTGAGGGCGGTTAGTTTTGAGGTATATACACAGCCATTATCGGGATAACCATAATTGCCAATAATGATATCTGTTAAGCCATCCGAATTAAAATCAACAAAAGTTGGATATGCACCTTCACTTAAATCAATCATTTCATTTTGTAAGAAGTTTACTTGCTGAAACTCGAAATAAGCCGAATCATCTGTATTTGTATTCTTATACCACCACAACGATTTATCGCTTAACGAGCATGTATTTGCATTAGGGCTTACTAATAAATCGCGCACACTATCATTATTTACATCAACATAAAAACTACATGGAAAGAGTGGCGCATTTACAGGTGTTGCAGAATATGGTGGAAAATCGGTTTGTTGACTAACAATATCGGCCATTTGCAAAGTACCTCCATTTACAAGAAAAGTAACGTCATTAAACGAGATATCGCCAATCACTAAATCTCTTATGGTATCACCATTTAAATCGGCACATAAAGTACAAGAGCCAGCATGTCGTAAGGCACGGTTACTTTGATCTTCATCGAGCGGAACAATGTGATCGGCGGCACTACATACATCAATTGTTACAGAGTTATTGCTAAAGTTTTCTTCAAAATCTCCGAAACATTCATCAACCAGCATAAAGTAATTGAGCGAATCGCAGTTGCCATAATTTTCTAATGAAAAATTCTTGTTCCACTGCATCCTTGAACCTGTAAAATCAAAAGTTAGTATATCTAAATCACCATCGTTATCAACATCATAAATAGCAGGAATATCAGTGCTTGTGACATATAAATTTAAATAGTTTGAGGGCGGATTGGTATCAATATAATACGAGTATAAAGTTTGTTTTACCAAGGTAAAGTGCAGTCCGTTTATAGCATCACCATCATTTTTGTAAACCATTATTCCTAAATTGGTGTGCGAAAAAATATCCATTTTTCCATCGCAATTATAATCACGCAATAGCGCCCAGCTATCAAGTTTTGGAAACTTATTTACATAACTATAATCATATTTATAATCAACAGTATTTGCTGTTCCACCGTTGATAAATGTAGAAACTTTATTGCCTGTTCTATCAAACACAAACAAATCCATAATGCCATCATAATTTAAATCGATATCAGAAACTTGCAAAAAGTTAAGCCCTCCTGCCCAAGGATTTTTTAAAATAGTTCCATTGGCTGTTTGCACTACAACAGTATCTGTACGATTAAAATACAATTGTGCTTTGGTAGAAAGGCTAATTAATAATAGCGATGCACTAGCTAATAAATTTTTGAAATTCATGGTAAATTGCTTTACACAAATGTAATAAAATAGCGCGTTAAGAAGCTATCGTTAGTGTTAATTTAATTGAATAAAAAGGGCTTAACATCGTAAAACAAGATGATGTTATTGATTTAAAAGATTAGTGTTTTTATTATGAGTTCTTACTTCGACCCGAAATATCAATTAAAATCATTACCAAAAAAGGAAGTAAAAAAGGCACTGCAAAAAAGCTGGGCTTGTGCATCAACTTTAAAATTACCATAATGATTACCACAATAGCAGCACCAATAAAACCAATCAATCTCATTTTTCTCATTTATATTTTTTTTAGAGACACACAATTCCGATATCTTTCTTAGCTTCTTTATTACCCATTTCTGCAGCCTTTTCTAAATCGGCACAACAAGCTTTTTTATTATTAGTTTTATAATAACATTTACTGCGGGTGTAATAAGCTGCAGCATCGGGCAATACTGAGATACTTTTATTAAGCACCTCAATAGCCTCGGCAAACTTATTGGTTTCGAATAGCAAATTTCCTCTTCTTGTCCAGGCTTCTGTATTTTCAGGCTCTAGTTCACATACCTTTTTAAAATCATTTAAAGCCAACACATATTTTGATTTTCCTTGCAATACATACACTTTTGCTCGGAGTAAATAGGCTGGTGCATATTCGCGATTTAAAGAAACCATTTTGTTACAATCTTTAATGGTAGCAGGTAAATCCTTTTTTTTAAAGTTAGCATCGGCATGCATGGCATATACCTTAATATCTTTTGTTTTAAAGATATCAATAAGGGTATTATAATCTCTTAAAGCATCATCAAATTTGCCCATTTGCAGGTAGCACTCAGCGCGAACGGCATAAATTTCTTCGGTATTTAATCTATTGGCTACACAGGTATTAAAATCTTTTAAGGCAAGTTCTAACTTATTTTGTGATAAGTAAATTTTGCCTCTTTCAACAATCGATTCGCTGTGTGTAGGATTTTTTTTAATTACTTCGTTGAAATCACTTAAGGCTTCAAGAGTATTATTTTTTTGAACATTTAATTTTCCTCTGAGGTAATACACATCAATGTTTGTGCATTTTAACGCTATTGCTTTATTGAAATCTTTTAAGGCTTCTTGCTCTTGTTTTTTTTGGTAATAATACATGCCTCTTTTAAGATAGGCATCCGTTTTTTTGGGATCTAACTGTATTGTTTTGCTAAAATCGGAAATAGCTTTATCATCTTTAAGTTTATGATAAAGAAGGCCTCGATAGTAATAAGCATCTATATAATCGCTTTTCAATTTAATGGCCTGTTCAAAGTTTTTTAATGCTTCCTCTTTTTTCCCTATTTCTGCTTCTGCACGCGCTTTATCGCAATAGGATGGGGCATGATTTTTATCTTTTTGCAAAGCAAGATCAAAATCTTTTATGGCTTCGGCATAATTTTTTGCTTCCAATTTTTCTAAGCCTTTATCATGAAATACGTAGGCCGGTTGTGCAAATAAAAGTGATGTTGATAAAGCGTATAGAAGTAGGAATACTTGATTTTTTTTTGAGATCATTTTTACAAACAAGCTAAGTTAATTAGCCCTTAATTTTTCATATTTAGTAACATTACCAGGATCAATGGTATTGAGCACGGGAACGAGTTTACTTTTTAATTCAGGTGTTGCAATTGAAAAAATATTGACTACTTCATCTGCTTTGGCCAAAAAGAACACCTGCATTAAAAACGATCCCATTTGCATATTATGCACTTTTAATAAACCTTCTAAAGCATCGGCAATATTTTTTCGGGCTAATTCCACATCATTGGTCATCATATCTAAACCCATTCGGTGGTAGTTATACAAGCATGAACGTACGCCTTTGAAGTTGGCATTAGCCAAATTTTCGGCTAACCAATACCTGTTTTTTGAACCCTCAAAAGCTTTCCAACCTTTATCGGGAGCGTTTTGTGCGTTGTTTACAATGGTTTGCGCTTTTTGGTAGTAGGGTGTGCCACCTTCAGGACTAAAGGTATCATAGTCGAGGCCAATAAATATAAATGCATAATACCCGAGGGTGGATGTTAGGTTGTTGATAAAGGTATTTTCGTTGAATTCAAACGGCTGAAAAGGGGTGTATTTAAAGGTAAAATCGTTATCCTGATAATTAATTAAATTGGTATTGTACGAGCTTTTATAAACGGGTCTGCGCGATTGCACAATAATATTGGCTTCAAATTCATCTACCGAAATTCTTTTGGTAACATTAATGGTGATATTACATTCAATTTTTTCGTCTTGTTTGTAGTTATCATTAGTCCATCGTGTGTTATTCATAAATTCTTTTACAGCAGTTTCGAGGGTTTCGAAAACACTACGTTCTGTTCCTTGAATGGCCGGACTGAGCACTTTTACTGTGCAATTTAGTTCTTGCGCATTAAGCAGATTGCTGAGAGCAAATAATACAAAAAAGAAAAATAATTTATATTTCATTGGAGTTCAAAAGTACAATTGAAAACGTAAAAAGAAAGTTAATATTTAAAATAGTCTGATTTTTTTCAGTTGCAGTAAGCAGAAAATGCGAATTCTCTTAGAAGTTTACCATCATTTAAATTATAAATTTAAATAAGTAAAATAAATATTGATTTAAAGGCAGGTATTTGTATTACAATAAAATGCCAGCGTTAGTGGTTGGAGCAAGCTACCGCGTAGCGCGGAAAACACGCCCCTCCCTATTTTTGGGGAGGGGAACGCCCAAATTTTAAATAATACCGATTACACTTTCAATTTAGTCCAATAGCGGCCAAGCCTTATTGTTCTAGTTTCAAGTTGTATCGGCATTAACCATTGTAAATTTATTAAACAGCTTTGGGCTAATAAAAAATACAATTGGTATAAAATCATAAATATTATTTGATGCCATGTTAGCGTTGGAAAAAATATTGAGTAGTTTTGGCAAGCAATTTTTTGAATGTTAAATTCTTTTTAGGGCTAAAAATGAACAGTATTAAGGCTTTTAAAGGATTAACAATTTAAACGTAAAAAAAGGCACTGTATTAAAAGATAAATTAATTTTGTTTAGGAATATAAAATATCATGTAATGTCGAAATTTGGAAAATGGCTTGGCGGTGGTTTAGGATGGGCCTTAGGCGGCCCCATAGGTGGTTTAATTGGTTTTGCTTTGGGCGCTGTGCTCGATGATTCGGGCACTGCCGTAAAGGTATCGAACACAAAATATCATACACAAAGAGGTGATTTTAGTGCCAGCTTAATTATTTTAGTAGCTAGTGTTATGAAAGCCGATGGCCGAGTAATGAAGGCAGAGCTTGATTATGTAAAAACTTTTTTTGTAAAGCATTTTGGTGTTGATGTTACCAAAGAACAAATGCTTTTGCTGCGCGAAATTCTGGAGAAGGAAATTCCGTTATATGAAGTTTGTGCTCAAATTAAACAAAACATGGAATATGCTTCGCGTTTGCAGCTCATTCATTTTTTGTTTGGTGTAAGCATGGCCGATGGGCAAGTGCACGATTCTGAAGTAAAAGTGATAGAACAAATTGCTTCGTTTTTAAATATTAATATGGCCGATTTTAATAGTTTAAAAGCGATGTTCTATGCTGATGTTGACAGCGATTACAAAATTTTAGAAATACATAACAGCGCTTCGGATGAGGAATTGAAAAAAGCGTATAAAAAAATGGCGGTTAAATTTCATCCCGATAAGGTAAGTCATTTGGGTGAAGAGTATCAACAGGACGCGAAGGAAAAATTCCAAAAGGTACAACAAGCCTACGAAAACATTAAAAAGCAAAGAGGTATTAAATGATAAAGCCAGAACTAATATTGTTAATTCGTTTGCTTGTGTTGGTTTTTATGAGCATTTTGTTTGTACAATCGGCCATGGACAAAATGTTGAATTACAAAGACAATCAACAATGGATTGACGGGTATTTTGCCAAAAGCTTTGTTAAGGGGCAATCAAAAATTTTATTGCTACTACTTACTTTACTAGAGTGTAGCGCTGGTGTGCTATGTTTAATGGGTATTTTTTTTAGCAAAAAGATAATTAATCCAGTTGGGTTTTATGGCTTATTTTTGTGTAGTATTACTTTTCTTTCATTATTTTTAGGACAACGCATAGCAAAGGATTATGCAGGTGCTGCCAATATTCCGAGTTATTTTGTGGTGTGTTTAATTGGATTAATGACTTATTTGGTTTAATACCAATTATACAAAGTTGGTAGTCCAATTTTATTGAACTTTATTTTATTGACCAACGATTCTTACTGCGTAATTTGGGTTAAAAAATGTGCTGAAAGGAATGATTGAAAAATCAACATTCCAAAAGAAATTTTATACCATGTATTGGGTACTTTTACTCAATAAAATACATACCAATATCACCTTTATTTTTAACAGCAATTTCGCCACGGTAGTAGCATTTAAATTTATCTTTTACGTGCACATAAGTATTGCCACTGATGTTAATTTTACCGGGTTCACCGCAACTTTCCATGCGAGAAGCTAAGTTAACAGCATCGCCCCATATATCATAAGCAAACTTTTTAGTACCAACAACACCAGCAATAACAGGTCCGGTGTGCACTCCAATTCTTAATTGGCCTAGTCCCTGAATACCATTTCGTTCATTGTTTAAAATATGTTGCTGCATAAACGACTGTATTTCATTTGCAGCATTTATAATATCTACAACATGTGTACTGTTTTTTTGGGGCAAGCCAGCAGCTACCATATAACTATCGCCAATGGTTTTAATTTTCTCTATTTGATACTTATTTATAATTTCATCAAATGCTTTAAAACAAGTATCAATTTCTGCTACTAATTGCTTGGGTGTCATGTTTGCGGCAATGCGTGTAAAATCTTTAAAATCGGTAAACATGACAGTAACCTCATCAAAATATTTTGCTTCGGTAGTGCCAAATTCCTTTAATTCTTGCGCAATTTCAAATGGTAGAATATTAAGTAAAAGTTTATCGCTTCGGTCGCGCTCTTGCGAAATAATTTCATTTTTAGCAACTAGTTCTTGTGTTCTCTCCTGCACCTTTGCTTCCAACATTACGTTCTGTTGGCTAATCATGGCTGCATTTTCTTCTAATTGAATAAGCAACTCAGCTTGCGCTTGAAGTTTTTCTTCGCGCTCCTTATTTAATTGCTGCTCGTTTTCAAGCGACCTAGCCACAAATAAAACATTTTCAAGAGTTTTGTTTAAGGTAATTTCAAAATCTTGAAAATCGATAGGTTTAACTAAAAAATCGAATGCACCCTGATTCATGGCTGTTCGAATATTTTTTAAATCGCCATATGCAGAAATTACCAATGATTGAATTGGCTTTTTTAATTCTTTAATCTTACTTAATAAAGTAAGACCATCCATTCCAGGCATATTAATATCGGTAAGCACCAATGAAATTTCTTGATGTTGTTGCAACTTTTCCAATGCTTCATTGCCGTTGCGTGCAAACACAAATTCAAATTTATTTTCTTTTATTTGTTTACGAAAGCGTTGGCTTATCAATACTTCCATATCTGGTTCATCATCAACAGCTAGTATTTTCATATTGGTAAAGTTATAGTAAACTCTGTAAATTTATCTTTTTCACTCTCAACAGTCATTGTTCCTCCATGCGCTTTAATAATATCATTACATATACTAAGGCCGAGCCCAGTTCCCTCTCCCGAAGGTTTGGTTGTAAAAAATGGTTCAACTATTTTTTCTATTTTCAATATTAGCATTAATTAAAGCTTATTTAAATGCTGTTTTTTCAGAAATTTTTATGGCCGAATTAGCATAGTCAATTGCTTTTGATGGATTATTTTTTCTGTATGCTGCTGCTGCTTTTAATAAAGAATTTACTTGCAAAGTATCCTTTGTTAGTTGTACAGTATTTATAACGCCACTTTTTTTAAATTCAGTTTTTTGCCCTTTAAGAACTATGCTTTGAAAAAAAATAAAAAAAAGCAATAAATATTTAATCATCCCGCTAGTCTTTTCCTGCTAATGCATTTATCTTTTCTCGTAATGCGTCAAAGTCAATAGGCTTAGTAATAAAATCATCTGCTCCAAGTGCAAAAGCTCTATCATAATTTTGTTGATCTCCATAAGCGGTCACCATCATTACTTTTAATTGTGGAAATCTATCTTTTACCTCTTTCAATAAATCAAGACCAGACTTACCAGGCATATTGATATCTGATAATATTAATACGATATCGAGTGGATTTAAATTACTAACAAAGCTCCAAGCTTCTTCTGCCGAAAAGGCAAATTGAAATTCAAAATTATTGTTCTTTAAGTCTCTTCTAAAACGTTGATTAAAGAGCGATTCAACATCTTGCTCATCATCAACAATCATTATTTTTATCATATTTATTAATTAGATCGTTAATACAATATTAAACTTTGTGCCTGTACCGTATTTACTTTCAACTGTAATTTCCCCTCCATGTGATTTGACAATATCGTAACAAATTGAAAGGCCAAGTCCTGTGCCTTCGCCAGTTGGCTTTGTGGTAAAGAATGGATTAAATATCCTTTCTTTTACATCGTCAGGTATGCCTGTGCCATTATCTTCAATACTTATAATTACATTCTTGCTTGCATGCCTTGTAGAAATTTTAACAAGCGGCTTCCACATTAAATCTGTATTACTTTGCAAGCGCTCTCCTACTGCATAAAACGCATTATTTAATAAGTTGATCACCACACGATTAATATCTTGCGGAATAATATTTATGTCATCAATATTAACATCAAAATCTTTCAAAATATCGCATTGAAAGCCACTATTTTTAGCTCTTAAACCATGATAAGCTATCGTTATATCTTCTTCTAGTTGTTGATTAATTTTAACTAAAATTTTCTCACCCTTTTGTTCTCTACTGTGCATCAACATTCCTTTAACAATTCTATCTGCACGTTTACCATGGTGTGCTATTTTCTCCAAATTAGATTTAATATCTTTTATAATATCTTTTTTATCTTCTTCGGTTGTTTCTTCGAGTTCTAAATCATCGATAAGTTCAACCGATAGTTCGGAAAAATTATTTACAAAATTAAGTGGATTTTGAATTTCATGAGCAATGCCCGCTGTAAGCTGACCAAGCGAAGCCATTTTTTCTGATTGAATTAATTGTGCTTGTGTAGATTTTAAGTTTTCTAGAGTATTATTCAGCTCATCATTGGCAGAAGCAAGCGCAAGATTAGAAGCGGTAATTTCTTCCTTTGCCTTTTCAAGATCATTTACCATTCGGTTAAAAGCTTGCCCCAACTCACCTATTTCATCATGCGAATAATTACTTACTCTCTGAGTTAAATCACCTTCTCCAACTTTATTTGCGGCATCGCGCAAAGCAAGCACTGGAACAGAAATATTTCTTGCAAGCCAAAAGCCAATAATAATTCCTATAATAAAAACCATTAAACTTACTATTAGTGCTGTAAATCTGATTTGCTTTTTACTTTGAATTATTTCATTTTTAGAGAAACCTAACAATATAGATCCACTCATCATTGAAGTGTAAAAAAGTGCTTCTTTAACTAAAATCGAATCATTTGAAGTTTGATTTACATCAACAATTTTTCCTTCTGGAAAAGTTTTAAATAATGTCTTTTTTATTTTAAATGCGGTGTGCTTTTCATTCCAAATTGTGTCTGCTTGAATCATCGAAATAAAATTAAGATGCGGATCGCCCTTTACAAAATCAATGGCTGTTTGTACACCCTCAAAATTTTGTTCAGTAATCGCAATCTTAACGCCTAAAGCAACTGTATTGGCCAAATTTTGAATTTCTTTATTGAAATTCTTGAGTAAGTATTTCTCTTGCTGTGCAGGAAAATAAATTAAAATAAAAAAGGCAAACATTACCACCACAGAAAGCACAGTTAACCATATCTTAGATTTTAATGTTACACGCACAAATTATAATTTTTACTGTTAAACAAAATTAAATACAAACTAAAATTCTTTTTTTCCATCTACTGGAATTAATTTGCTTTCATTGGCACTTTCCTTTTTTACTATTCCAATGGCACCCGGTGTTTGTGCTACAAAAGATTCAAGTTCACTCATAGAATTAAAAAAATTAGGGGCAGAGGCTTTTCCTTGAAAAACTAAAGCCAACCAAAATCTGTTAAGTTCATCTCCCGACATGTTGTATATTTTTTTTGCCGATGCTTGACCTAGTGGGGTATTGGTTTTCATCAATGCAATCACAATCTTAGTACCATCTTTCCATCTCTGCTTTTCGCCCTTCATAACGCTTTTTAGTTCTACAAAAGTCATACTTGAAGGAACACCTTTTGAATTTCCCAAAATACCTAAAGTTTCTTGTGCATTTGAATTATCTAAATTGATAAAGAACAAACAAACTATTAGTAAAATTACTTTAGTTGGGATTAATTTAATTTTTGTTGTTTTGTATGTATTCATAGCTAAAATCCTATTGCAAATTGAGCTGTGTATTTATCTACTAAACCGTTAAGTTTTGTGCTCATGTGTTCATATTCAAACTTGATTACAGCAAGATAATTGATTTGGTAACGCAAACCAATTAAGTATGAAGTAGTGTTGTCTTTTTTAAAGTAAATTTCATTGTTACCATATTCCGACCAATCAAATCTTACATAAGGTATAAATTTATCTTTGATTCTATATCCTGCATAAGCATAAGCAACAGAAGTTTGAGAAACACCGGTACTGTCGGTGCGATTAAATGCCATTGTTGCTTCGCTCAAAAACTCCCATTTTTTTGTAAAATAAGAAATTGAACCACTTAGTAATTCTTGCTCTAATGTTCTAGATAAACTATTTACTGAGCCACCATGGTTTTGATGAGTAGCCAATGCATTTGAAGAAATAATATCTCTATAGTAAGATGCTCCTATCCTTAGGCCATCAATTGGCTTTACATGAAAAGCCGCAGTTACTGACTTAAATATATTATTGTCCAACACATCGGTTGAGCCAAGACCATTACCAATCATAATGTCGTATCCAAATTTAAATTTTCCTAAATTCAATCCTTGTAAACTTAAGCCTGTGTTATGTAATGGGATAATTCCAGTTGAAAACATAAGTGGTCTATAAATGGTAGGAAAAAAAACCCTTCCATGATGGTAAGTATCATTCCAATAATTAATTGGAGTGTGATGCTTACCTAATAAAATGTTATGATTTCCACTATAGTTGTATTTTAAAACTATCCTTTCAATACTTACATCAAACATTGTTGGCGAAGCGCCTGAATATTTAAAGACACTTTCTCCTAAGAAGGACAATCTATCAGTTAAATCTGAAGTAATAAATAAATCCTGCTCTCCAAGTGTAAAGGAACTTTTATCTTGCTGGTAAGAAGAAATTACATCTATAAATCCTCTTATTTGTGTATTATGACCTTGAGAAAAACCCTGCTTATGATGCAATGCAATCACAAACAAAATTCCCCACAAAATTTTATTAATTTTATACATAGTGCTGTTTATGGTAAATAATTGTTACAAATGTAACTTAATTTATGGTTTTACTTGGATAGATTATAAATAACAACTTAACACCGGTTCTTAATATAACAGCATACTGCTATTATATGATTTATGACCAATATTATTTTTGTAGTTTCGGCAAAAATTATCTCTAAAAGGCAAACACATATGGTTAAACATCAACAGTTGGGTTAAGCAGAGTGACCTATTTTGTTGTTTTTAGTTTAGAAACAATACAATATAGTTACAAAACCATCCTTCAATAAATCGAGCAATTGATTTCACTTTTAATCATAAAAACAATTGAAATTTAACATTCAGCAAAAATTCTTAATTTTGAAACAAATTAGTACTATATGCCAATATACCATCGCTTAGGAAATATTCCTCAAAAAAGACATACTATTTTCAAAAATGAAAATGGTAATCATCAGTATGAACAATTGTTTGGCACAGAAGGATTCAACAATCATTCATCACTACTGTATCATGTGCATCGTCCAACTCAAGTGAAAGAAATTTTAAAATCATATGATGTAAAGCCCGAAATTGCTATAGATAAAAACATCAAATCTCTTTTACTGAAAGGCTTTCAAATAAAACCTGAAAAAGACTATTTAGATAGCCGAAAAGCTTTATTAGTGAATAATGATTGCATCATTGGTTTAGCTGCTCCACAAGAGAGTTTAACCAATTACTTTTACAAAAATGCAGATGCCGATGAAATGCTTTTTGTGCACAAAGGAAAAGGAAAATTGCGCACCTTTATGGGAAACATCAATTTTGAATATGGCGATTACCTCATCATTCCAAGAGGTATGATTTATCAAATAGAATTTGAAACCAGCGACAATCGTTTATTGTATTTAGAAACCATTCATGCGCTATACACGCCAAAGAGATATAAAAGTTCATCGGGTCAATTATTAGAGCATTCACCCTATTGTGAGCGCGATTTTAAATTACCCAACGAACTTGAAACATACGATCAAAAAGGTGATTTTATCATCAAAATAAAGAAAGAAGGTATGATACATGAAGTGGTATATGCTTCGCACCCTTTTGATGTGGTAGGTTGGGATGGCTATAACTTTCCATGGGGTTTTAGTATTCATAATTTTGAACCAATTACAGGCCGTGTGCATCAGCCACCACCAGTGCATCAAACCTTTGAAACTCCTGCATTTGTAGTGTGTTCATTCTGTCCAAGATTGTATGATTATCACCCACAATCTATTCCTGCACCCTACAACCATAGCAATATTGATAGCGATGAAGTTTTGTATTATGTAGATGGTGATTTTATGAGTAGAAATAATATTGAACAAGGACATATCACTTTACATCCAAAAGGAATTCCGCACGGCCCTGCACCAGGCGCTATGGAAAGAAGCATTGGCCATAAAGAAACGCAAGAACTAGCCGTAATGATTGACACCTTTAGGCCACTACAAGTTACCAAACAAGCCATGCAAATTGATGATGGAAAGTATTATAAGAGTTGGACCGAATAAATGTGCCAATTGAGCAATGTGCCAATTGAGTAATGTGCCAATTGAGCAATGTGCCAATTTACCAATGTGCCAATTTACCAATGTGCCAATTTACCAATGTGCCAATTTACCAATGATGTAAAACAAGAATAAACTAAATTAAAATCTATTGATATGGAATTCACAATGCAGTCAAAATATAAGGATAATGTTATATTAAAACTGACTTTTGAGTTTGCTAAAGAAATTGTTTTATTTACTGAATTACTAGAAAAAACCCGAAAATATACATTTGCTAATCAAATATTAAGATCAGGTACAAGCATCGGTGCAAATGTAAAAGAGGCCCAGAATGCTGAAAGTAAAGCAGACTTTGTACATAAACTTAAAATAGCCTGCAAAGAAGCAGATGAATTAGAATATTGGTTATTTTTGTGCAACGAATGCGAGGGCTATCCAAACGCAAATGTATTATTGGATAACCTTCATCAAATAATAAAAATTATTACTAAAATTATTCATTCAACAAAGCAAAATATTTGAATTTTAATTACAGCCGAATGCTTCATTAACACATTAAAAAAATATAAGATATAGTTAACCGTCATCCTAATTGGCACATTATTAAAACATGAAATACAAATCAAAATCTGAATACAATAAACACCATCCAGTTGGCACATTGCTTCATTGGCACATCGGCACATTAGTCAAAATCATAAAATATAAATCTAATTTCATTTAACCGTCATCCCAATTGGCACATTGCTTCATTGGCACACTGGCACATTAAAAAAAACATGAAAGAAATAAAAAATGTAGAATACGGTTTAGAGAAAATCTTTGAAGGAGCGCAAGATTTTTTACCATTGCTTGGTACCGATTATGTAGAATTTTATGTGGGCAACGCCAAACAATCGGCCCACTATTACAAAACAGCTTTTGGCTTCCAATCATATGCCTATGCCGGTTTAGAAACAGGTCTTAAAGATCGTGTGAGTTATGTATTGAAGCAAGATAAGATCCGTCTTATTTTAACTACTGCTTTGGTTAGTGATTCTCCCATTGGCGAGCATGTAAAAAAACATGGTGATGGTGTAAAAGTAATTGCGCTTTGGGTGGAAGATGCCCGTAAATCATGGGAAGAAACAACTAAAAGAGGTGCTAAATCATTTATGGAACCAATGGTAGAAAAAGATGAGCATGGCGAAACTGTGCGTGCTGGTATTTATACTTATGGCGAAACAGTGCACATGTTTGTAGAGCGTAAAAATTACAAAGGTGCTTTCCTTCCTGGTTTTGTAGAATGGAAAAGCGATTACAATCCAAGTCCTGTGGGATTAAAATTTATTGACCACATGGTGGGTAATGTAGGTTGGAACCAAATGAATGAAACCGTTAAATGGTATGAAGATGTGATGGGGTTTGTTAACTTTTTATCTTTCGATGACAAGCAAATTACTACCGAGTATTCGGCATTAATGAGTAAAGTGATGAGCAATGGAAATGGCAGAATTAAATTTCCAATTAATGAACCGGCCGAAGGAAAAAAGAAATCGCAAATTGAAGAGTATATTGATTTTTACGAAGGTGCGGGTGTACAGCATTTAGCATTAGCCACCGATGATATTATTGCAACTGTCTCTGAATTAAAAGCCCGTGGTATCGATTTTTTACCACCGCCACCACAAGCCTATTATGATGATATTCCAAACAGATTGGGTGTTCATATGAAAATGATGAAAGAAGATATTAAAGAACTTCAAAAACTTTCTATTTTAGTAGATGCAGATGAAGAAGGATACCTCCTACAAATATTTACAAAACCGGTAGAAGACAGACCAACCTTATTTTACGAAATTATACAACGCATGGGAGCCAAAGGCTTTGGTGCAGGCAACTTTAAGGCCTTGTTTGAATCAATAGAAAGAGAACAAGCAAAAAGAGGAACACTATAACCAAATAAAAAAGGTCAACTGATGAAGTTGGCCTTTTTTATTTGATAAAACCCAAATTTATTTTTCTACTATTTATACAAAGCAAAAACCACCATCTTCTTATGCAAATCAATAGGAATTGTTTTCCACTGCGCTATTGTTTTAGTAGCAATAAATTGTTCTGGAAGCGTTAATTCTGAAGCAACACACAACTTTGTTGTTGGTTTGCATACTTCTAAAATATGCGCAAACAAATGATTATTCCTGAAAGGTGTTTCAATAAATAATTGTGTCTGGTTATTTTGATACATTGCATTTTCTAATGTGGCAATGCGTTTTCCTCTTTCAGATTTTTCGATGGGCATGTAACCATTAAACGCAAAGTTTTGTCCGTTAAAACCAGAGGCCATCAAAGTTAAAATGATAGATGATGGTCCAACTAAAGGACGCACTTCAATATTATTATTGTGTGCAATTTTTACTGCATCAGCACCAGGATCGGCCACACCAGGACAACCTGCTTCGGATAAAATACCGATATTAACTAACTCAATATTCTTTTTTATAAATACCGACAAATTGGTTTGATCTGCTCCTTTTGTCATTTCAAAAAAAGGCAATTCATCAAAGTTTTTAGTGAATCCAATTTTTCTTAAATACCTTCTAGCACTTCTTAAATCTTCAACAATAAAAGCATCGCAAGCCATGGCAGCAGGCGCAACTTCGGGAGGAATAACACTCATATTTTCGTTGCTGCTGAGTGTGCAGGGGATCACATAAATACAGTTTTTCAAATTTTCTATTTTATTTAAACGGCTACATCATATTCGCGCAAAGCACTGTTGAGCGAGGTTTTTAAATCGGTACTTGCCTTCCTTTTTCCAATAATTAAAGCACATGGCACTTGGTATGTACCAGCATTAAATTGTTTGCTATATGAACCCGGTATCACTACAGATCGCTCAGGCACATAACCTTTTGTTTCAACAGGCTCAGTTCCCGTTACATCAATAATTTTAGTACTCATGGTTAATACCACATTGGCACCAAGCACAGCCTCCTTCCCTACTCTAACGCCTTCTACCACAATACTTCGTGAACCAATAAAGGCGCCATCTTCTATAATTACAGGTGATGCCTGCACTGGCTCCAATACACCTCCAATACCAACGCCTCCGCTCAAATGTACGTTCTTTCCTATTTGCGCACATGAACCTACTGTTGCCCATGTATCAACCATGGTACCAGCATCTACATAAGCACCAATATTTACATAACTAGGCATCAAAATTACTCCTGAAGCCAGATAAGCGCCATACCTTGCAACAGCATTTGGCACCACACGCACACCAAGTTCTTTATAATTTCGCTTCAGCAACATCTTGTCATAATACTCAAAAATACCTACCTCATGCACCTCCATTTGTTGAATGGGAAAATACATGATTACAGCTTTTTTAACCCACTCGTTTACTTGCCAAGAGCCATCTTCTAATGGTTCTGCTACTCTAAGTTTACCTGCATCCAATAAGGCAATTACCTCTCTAATAATATCCCGAACTTGTTGCTCCTTAAGCAGTTCTCTATTTTGCCACGCTTGCTCAATAAATGAGTCGTAATTTTGCATAAAATTTGTATTAATATTTATTCTGAATCAGCATTCATTTTTCCTTGATAAGCGCCACTTAAAAAGATATCTATTCTAACACCAAAAAGGGGGAAAAAATTGTTGTAATGCGCAAAAATAGACAGGCCAGCACCTACATCATAAAATAGTTTTCTCACAAATTGTGCCTCGGCATAAATGCCAATTGTTTTAAATGATAAAGTGTCATTTAATATTCCCCAAGGTCTTGAAATACCGCCATAATAGGCCACATTAAGCACTTTAGACTCTTTTCTAAAACCATAGCATAAATGAAGATCATTCATTCTATATCTTTTTGGTTTGTTTAAAAATCCGCTTACATCGGTGCGTTGGTATCCAAACATAAAATAAGAACGCTTGATATGAAAGTTATATTCAACTGCAGTAGGATTCCAACCTTTACTTGACTCGATTGCTCTACCTAAACCTGTTCCAAAATTTACATAATTGTTAAATACCTTAAAACGATTACCTCTTATGGTTCGTTCTTTTTTTAAGTCGTCTTGCTTTTGCTTTTCCTGTGCAAAAACCTTGCTAAAACCTAATATAAATAAACAAAGACATACGAATATGCCCTTGAATAAAAGGTCATTTTTAAGTTGTTTTACAATCAAACTATGTGAATTATACTTTTAAAATTAAAAAAACTAAACCATATCTTCAGGCTTCACCCACTGCGTAAACTGTTCATCAGTAAGCAAATTCAATTCAATAGCAGCCTGCCTTAAGGTCTTATTTTCTTTATGTGCTTTCTTTGCAATTTTTGCTGCGTTTTCGTATCCAATGTGGGTATTAAGCGCTGTTACCAGCATCAGTGAATTTTCTAAATGTTTTTTTATACTATCAATATTAGGTTCAATACCTATAGCGCAATTATCATTAAACGACACACAGGCATCGCCTATTAATCTTCCACTTTGTAACACATTGGCTGCAATTAATGGTTTAAATACATTCAATTCAAAATGGCCAGTTGCACCTCCAATACCCACTGCCACATCATTTCCCATTACTTGCGCACAAACCATTGTTAATGCTTCTGGTTGCGTAGGATTTACTTTGCCAGGCATGATTGAAGAACCAGGCTCATTATCAGGAATTACAATTTCGCCAATACCACTTCGTGGTCCAGAAGATAACATACGCACATCATTGGCCACTTTCATTAAGGCAACTGCAGTTCTTTTATAAGCACCGCTTAACTCTACCATAGCATCATGCGCAGCTAGTGCTTCAAACTTATTTGGCGCGGTTACAAATGGCAAAGCTGTAAAATCGGCAATTTTTTTTGCAACCAACACATCATAACCTTTTGGTGTATTTAACCCTGTTCCAACAGCTGTGCCTCCTAGTGCCAATTCCTTAACCATCTCTAATGCATTTTTAATGGCTCTAATACTGTTGGTAATTTGTTGTGCATAACCACCAAACTCTTGACCAAGTGTTAGTGGCGTAGCATCCATAAAGTGTGTCCTTCCTACTTTAACTATTGATTTAAACTGCTCAGATTTTGCTAGCAAGGTATTTCTTAATTTTTCTAACCCAGGAATTGTAATTTCAACAGCCTGTTTGTATGCTGCAATATGCATGGCTGTAGGATAGGTATCATTACTGCTTTGCGATTTATTTACATCATCGTTGGGATGCAATACTTTTTTCTCATCCATAATGTTACCACCATTTATCACATGTGCACGGTTGGCAATCACTTCATTCACATTCATATTACTTTGTGTACCACTGCCTGTTTGCCATATCACCAATGGAAATTCATCATCATGTATTTTGGTTAAAATTTCATCGCATGCTTTTGAAATTAAATCTCTTTTTTCGGCATTTAAAACGCCTAAATCATGATTGGCGTGCGCTGCAGCTTTTTTAAGATATGCAAAAGCATAAATAATTTCTTTTGGCATGCTGGCCTCTTGGCCAATTTTAAAATTATTTCTGCTACGCTCTGTTTGCGCTCCCCAATATTTTTGTGCAGGCACCTTTACCTCACCCATCGTGTCTTTTTCTATTCTAAATTCCATAATGATGATTTTTAATTTTATCAAATTTTTAGACCGCAAATTTGCAGTTTATATTATTGATAAACAAGACGTAAATTTTAAGCTAAATGTTGTTTAAAGATTTGCGGCCTGACAACATAATTTCATTAAAAATGCTAACTTTATGTTAATTTTTTCAAGCGTATTTAACTCACTACATAACAATTCCTTAACATTAAGTTTACAAATAAAACAAATTCAAAGCGCGTTTTAAGTGCACCTTTGCAACTAAATAAAAATGCTATGAAAAAAACCTTTTACTGTATTGTTTTACTCTCATTTATTTTCCCATTTCATCTTTTCGCACAAGCTGATATCGCAGCAGCGCGGCTCCTTGGTGCAGGTGCAACAGTAACAGTTTCTGGTATTGTAACCAACGGACCAGAGTTAGGAGTCATTAGATATTTTCAAGACAATACTGCAGGTTTAGCAGCTTATGATACTCAACTTGCTGCTTTAGACAGAGGCGATAGTGTTACAATCACTGGCGTTTTATTTGATTACAATGGATTGCTTGAAATTCAGCCTGTGTCGGCTTTTGTGGTTCACAGCAGTGGCAATGCAATTCCGCAACCTCAACTAATTGTTCCAACTCAACTGGGTGAGCCCAATGAAGGTGAACTGGTTAGAATTAATAATGTAACTTTCCAAAATGCAGGCCAAGCCTTTACAGGAAACACTTCTTACACCCTAACATCTGGTGTAGCTAGTTTTATTCTTTATATCAGATCTGGTTCACCAATGATTGGGCAAGTGATACCAAATGGCACCATTGATTTACTTGGCATTTCTTCTCAATATATTACTGATTATCAAATTATACCAAGAGATTATAATGATTTTATTATTCCTCCAACCATCCAAATAATTTCACCTATTTCAGTATCAAATATTGTTACCGATGGCTTTAAACTATCGTGGCTGACCGATTCTTTAGGTTCTTCTGAAGTGCGCTATGGTATAACACCCAATCTTGAACTTGGTTATGCAAACGGGATTGGCAACACTTCAACACACGAAGTAACACTCACAGGTTTAAGTCCTGCAGCCATTGTTTATGCCAAATGTTTTTCGGTACAAGGCACCGATACTGCTTTTAGTACTACGGGAATTTATGCAACAAAATCTCTTTCAACCGGAAATATTATTACGTACTTTAATGCCAGTGTTGATAATTCAGTAGCCATTAATCAAAACGCCACGCAGTTATTTGAAGCTATTGATGATACACTAATTGCCTATATAGACAGGGCCAGTCAAACACTCGACATTACTATTTATGATTTTAATCTTACTAACATTTCAAATATTTCGGATGCAATTAACAATGCCTACAACAGAGGTGTTGAAGTGCGTGTTATTTCTGATGGAAGTTTGGCTGCCACAAATACAGGTATTGCTGCTATCAGCAGTAGTATTATTAAAATACCAAGTCCAACCGGTGGAAACTATGGTATCATGCATAATAAATTCGTAATTATCGATGCCAAACATACCAATCCTAATAAAGCTATCGTTTGGACAGGCGCCACAAACTGGCAAGATGGGCAAATAAATCACGATCCAAATAATGTTGTTATTTTTCAAGATCAAACTTTGGCAAAAGCTTATACGCTTGAATTTGACGAAATGTGGGGAAGTAATGGTCCAACTCCTAGTTTAGCTAATTCTAGATTTGGTCCAACAAAAACGGATAACACACCGCATGAGTTTAACATTGGTGGAAAAAGGGTAGAATGTTATTTCAGCCCTTCAGACAATGTAAACAACAAACTAATCAACACCATCAATTCAGCAGATAATTCATTGTATTTTGCTTCAATGATTATTACAAGATTTGATCTTTCGCAAGCAATTACTGATAAAGTTGCACTTGGTGTAAATGCTTACGGAATAACGCATTCTGCTGTTGGTTCACTTACTTGGAACGACCTTGTAACTGGAATGCAACCTGGGCATATGTTGGCAAACATAGATAGCGCCAATACTATTATGCATCATAAATATTTAATCATTGACCAAGAAAACAATGCTAGTGACCCGCAAGTATGGACGGGCTCTCATAACTGGAGTAACAATGCAAATAACAGGAATGATGAAAATACAGTAGTGATTCATGATCAAAATGTGGCCAATCAATTTTATCAAGAGTTTTATGCACGTTTTATTGCTTATGGCGGAAACATTGTTACAAACAATAAAGAAAACATTTCGCTAGAAGGCGCAATTTATCCAAATCCTAACAACACTAATCAACTGATGCTCTCTTTTACCAATGAAAACACAATTGATAACAATACCATGATTTCAATGTACAATAGTATTGGGCAATTAAAATCTCAACAAGCCATCAATACACAAAAAGGCATCAACATTGTTAATTTGGATATTAGCAATTTAGCAGCAGGGGTTTATTTTGTTACTTTTAAAAATAACAATACTCAATTCACTAAAAAGTTAATTCGCAATTAAATTATTAATTAACTATTAATTAATGATATCAACACCTTTAAATTATATCAATTCAATTCCTTTGCAATCATAATTATCCACAGTAAATATTTATCCTAAAATCATAAAATGAAAAACAAACAAACAACAAAAAAATGGCATCAACACCTAAAATGGTCATTGATGTTACTTCTAATGAGTTTTGCATTTACAAACTCGTTAAAGGCTCAAACAACCATCTTTACAGAAAGTATGGGAACAGTTGGTGGAACAACAACAATTGCCGCCCATGAAACAGCCAACGGATTTGACAATGATCCCTACACAATGACTAATGGTGCCGCTATTGTAGCTGCTGATTTAAGAGCTACATCGGTTTCATCAGGTTATACCGGTGCTTCTGGCGCGGCTAATGTCTTTTTATCTGCTACAAACAACCAATATGGTTTCGCTATTGAAGGAATTGATGCATCTAATTTTTCAAGTTTACAACTCCAATACGGGTATAGAAAGGAAAGTGCAACTCTTTTTGCTACTTTTGCTGTTGAATATTGGAATGGAAGTGCTTGGGTAAACATTGCCAATACATCAGCAAATTTATTTAATGAGACTGCTACAACTGCAATTGGCTGGTATTTGTCAAAATCATTAACCTTACCAGCAGCAGCGCAAATTTCAGGATTAAAAATTAGATTTTTAAAGTCTGGTGCAGCCTCCATTCGTATTGATGACATTAAGTTGACTGGAACACCTCTTCCTATCCTTACCCCCTCTGCAACAGCTATTACTGGATTAAACTATAATTTTGGTAGCGGCCCATCAACTTCTACTTCTTTTACCTTTACTGGTGCTAACTTAACAGGTGCCCCAGGACTAATCACTGTTGATGCTTCTGGAACCAGTGGATACGAAGTTTCAACAGATAATATTACTTTTTCACCTTCAGTAACATACAGCTATGGTGCAGCTACTTTAGCCGCACAAACTGTTCATGTTCGTTTAAAAGCTGGATTAGCAGTTGGTGCATACAATAGTCAATCAATCTCAATTGCTGGTGGTGGAGCATCATCTAGCAAAACAGCCTCCGGTGATGTTGTGCCACTAACGCCAGTGTTAAACTTATCAACGCCAGCAATGACGGGTTTTAATTATATTTTTGGATTTGGGCCTTCAGCGTCTCAGTTATTTACTGTTAATGGTAGCAATCTTGTACCTTCAAGCTCAAACGTTATTGTTGATGCAGGTGTAACCGCCTACGAAGTTTCAACTGATAACATAAATTTCTTTTCTTCTGTTTCTTTGCCATATACCTCTGGTAGTTTAGCGTCAACAACAGTTTATATTAGACTAGCTGCTTCTCAGGCAGTTGGTGCTTATAATCTACAAGCAATTACAGCCGCTGCTGGTGCAACCAATACCAGTTTAACGGCCTCTGGAGATGTTTCACCTCAAATACCTGTGCTTACAATTGGTGCCATTACGCCAACAAATACCTTTTCTACAAGTGTTCCAACACCATCTGCCATTAGCACTTTTACAGTTAATGGGGTATTTTTAACCAATGACTTAACCATAGACGCTATTGCAGGTTATGAATATTCTGACAATGGTGGTTTTTCATGGACATCAAGTTTAACCTATACTACAGCCACTGTAAATAAAACTATTTCTATTAGATTAACTGGTGCAGCTGGAGGTACTTTTAATGGAACTGTAAATATTGAAAGTACTGGTGCAACAAATTCTCCAAGTACAATTTCTGTTATTGGCAGTGCAGTTATAGTACCTTTAATTACTGATGTGATTGTCCCTCAATACATGCAAGGTCTTAATGGCACAAATAATAACAGGTTACCGTGTCCTTTTAAAGTAACAATCACCAACTTAACGCCAAATTCAACTTATAGATACTTTAATACAGCTATCGTGGTTGGTACTGACAATGCAACTTCAAATGGTGCTGGTGTGCCTATATTTACTAATGCACCAACATGGGTTAGAAACACAAGTGTGGGATTTGCTACAGTTGGTCAATATGGTGAATTCGATTCAGATGCGAGTGGTAATTATACTGGATGGTTTGTTTTAGAACCTTCAGGAAACGCTCGTTTTACCACAGGAAATAACGTATTTATGCGTATCATGTTAAATGATGGTGCTGGTGGAACTGCAGTTGCGAACCGTGTTACTACAACTAATTCTGTTAAAGTTATAAATTTAGTTGCAGCCGCAGGTGCAAACAATGGTACAGGTATTAGAAGCGTTTCAAATGGTGCTGTTAAAGATTTTATATTCTTGTATGATAATGAACTTGGAACAGGTCGTCCAATTTCAGGGACTTATTTCGAAAGTGATGGAACTTCAGGTGGTACAGCTTATCCTTCATTTTACCAATCTTCTGTTGAAGGTGTAGCAAAAGCTTGGGGCACTATTATACCAAACACACTTGCAACTGGTATCAGAAATTTTACATCATATAGTAGAATTACAGGAAATCAACTTTGTGTTTTTACAGATGATGATGGAGTATGGCCAACTGGAAATATTAACACAGTAAATCCAACAGGCGGAACAACTGCTCTAGTTATTGCTAATGCTGATGCAACTATGCAATGCTTTTTATTGCCTTATGCTAATATTTCTGCAAATGTTACTACAGGTGCAGAAGCAACAGGAACTACCATTACTTTAACAGTAAGTATTACTGGTACAATTGCATCGCCTCAAACAGTTGATCTAAATGTTTCTGGACTTGATGTAACTGGCGGAGATTATACCATTAGTGGAGCAACTGTTAATATTCCTGCAGGTGTCAATCCAACCGGAACAGTAACGTTCACTGTATTAAACGATATACTATATGAGGGTTTAGAAACAGCAACCATTACAATGTCGAATCCATCTGCAGGTATTGAACTTGGCTTTACATCTGCAATTGACTTAGACATCACTGATAATGATGTTCCAAAAATAGTGATTACTGAAATTATGTATGATAATTTAGGTAATGATGAGGAATGGGTAGAACTTTACAATAATGATATTACCAATGTTGTAATTGATGAAACTTGGTCAATTCAAGGAACTCCCTCTTCTGGTGTAGCTTGGACAAGAAATTTCCCTGCACTAACTTCAATCAACTTAGCTCCAGGTCAATACATCACTGTGCAACTAGGTTCTAATGGTGCTCCGCTTTTTGCTGCAACTGTTTCAATCAATGCAACTGCAAATCAGTTAACTAATACAGGTGCACCTTTAATCTTGCGTGATGATGCTGCTATCATTGACAATGTTACTTACGGTCCTTCTTTTGGCGCTGCTGCAAATGGCCAAGGTCCATCATTAAGTTTAAATGATCCTAACTCTGATAACGCACTTGCTGCTAGTTGGGGCGCTTGTAACATCAACGGAAGTCCTAATAACCAGAACTTCAATTGTAATGCAGCAACGTATTATTCTATCAACTCAGGTAATTTAAATCCTGATGTATTTAATTCCACAACTGCAATTTGGTCAGATACTCCAACTGGTACCACTGGTCTTTGTGCACCATTTAAATCAACAACAAATTATGTTGTTCGCAATACACATAGTGTGGTTCTTAATTACACTACTACCCCTCCAAGTGTAAATAATATTACTATCAATGCTGGTGGTAAAATCTTTACTGATAACGTAACTGTTGGTAGTGAAAAATACATCAGACTTTTTGGTAATATTATAAATAGCGGTGCAATTGGAAACGGAGTTACTTACGATGCTATTGGTTTGTCAATAGAAGGAATAAACTCTACATTAAGCGGAGCAGGCTCATATAACCTTGGTGTAATTAGAAAAGATTTAATTACGAATATTAGTTCAACACTTACTTTAAATAGTAATGTTAATTTGAGATCACCAAACACAGCTTTCTACAATAATATTGCGGGTAGTACTTTAAATTTGATTGTAAATAGCACAAGAAATGTAATACTTACAAACCCTACGGGAGATTTTTCAATAGATGGTATTGATGGAACAGGAACTGGTGATCGCAACGGTAATATTACCGTTAATGGAAATTTAACCATTGCCGATAAATTATTTGCCTCAACAAATAATACACCTGCAAAATCATGTAACCTAACAGTTGGTGCAACTGGTCGTGTTAACGTTGCAAATATTGATGCAAATGTAGATGGAACAGCCGGAACTTTAGGGGCTTTTTCGTTTACTATCAATGCAGGAGGCAAAATAAATTTAACCGGAAAATTAAAAGTATTGTCAGGAAACTTAAATTCAAATGGAGGTTTAGTGATAAAATCTACAGCAACTCAAACAGGTTTAATTGATGGAAGTGGCGCTGGCAATGTTACTGGTGATGTACTTGTAGAGAGAAAAATTGGAACTATTTCAGGATACCATTTCTTATCTAGCCCTGTGCAAGGTGCTTTTGTAAATAACACAGTGAGCGGTTGGAGAGATGATTTTACGATCCTTTCTTCTGTTGATGGTTTGCAATTTTTACCTGGAAACACCTACAGCGTAATTCCTACAGTTTTTGAGTATGATGAAACAAATTTAAATCCTAATCCATCTTATGGCTACATTGGTGCAACAGGAACAACTGACGCAATAACTCCTTTAAAAGGATTTGCATGCGTAGTTCCTGCAAATACATTGATAGATGTTTTTGGTCAAGTAAATAATGGACCAATTAACTACAATGTTACAAAAGCAAGTGACGGTATTAATATAATTGGTAATCCTTACCCTTCGCCTATCAACTGGGCTTCTTTCCGCTCTCATAACACAAACCTTGAAACTACCTACAAATCATTTATCACCACTGGTGGTTACAATGGTTCTTATGGAGAGTATAACAGCTTTACAAGTTTAGGAACTAATGGAGTTGGTAATATTATTGCTTCTTCTCAAGGATTCTTAGTTACTGCAATTACTGCAGGTGCAATTCAAGCAATTAATACCGACAGAACTACTGATCTTAATCCTACTTTCTTTAGTCAACCAGCGATAGTTAACGATGTGTTGAGATTAGAACTTGTAAAAGATAACCGTCAAGATGAAATCTTAATTTTCTTTGCCCCTTCAATGGCTACAGATAATTTTGATGCTTTAACTGATGCTAAAAAGTTGCTTCCTTTTGATACTGAACATTCTTTTGTTTACAGTATTGCTGGTAATGATAAATTAGCGATGAATGGTCTTGGTGAATTTAACATTGATAAAATGATTCCATTGGGTATTAAAGTTTCATCTGCAGGCATGCATCAAATAGTAGCAACAGACTTAAGTTCTTTTGCTCCAAGTGCAATGGTATATTTATACGATGCTGAAACTGGTACAGTACAAAATCTAAGAAGTAACCCTTCTTATTCTTTTAACTTACCAGCAGGTACGCATGAAGGAAGATTCTATATTCAATTTACTCCAGCAGTTCAACTTGCTGTTACAGCTACTACATGCATTGGAAATGGAAACGATGGTAAAGTTAATTTAACCTACAACTCCAATTCAACTATAAATGTGGTTGTAAAAAATGAAATAGGTAATGTAATAGCTAGTATCGCTAATTTTAATGGTCAACAAACTATTAATAATTTAACAGCTGGTAACTACGAAATTACATATACATACGCAAATGGATATGCAAGTGTTGATTACTTTACTATATCAGCAGTAACTCCTGTAAATATGCAAGCTACTGTTTCAACTTCAACTGCAATGATTGGTGAAAACATTAACTTTAGTTCGGTTAACCCAACAGGTGCTACCAACTGGAACTTTGGTGATGGTGTAACAGCAATGGGTAATGATGTTAATCATATCTATAACGCTAATGGAAATTATATTGTTACTGCCACAGCATCTAATGGTGAATGTGAGCAAATGATAGAAATTTCAGTAAATATTTCTTCAGCAACCGGTATAGAAAATGTTAATAATCAATCTACACAATGGTTAATTGCTAATAATCAAATTACCTTAAAACTAGCTGAAGCAATTGCACAAAATACTGCAATCGAATTATTTGACTTATCAGGAAAGTTAGTTTATAGTAATACTATTTCTAAAGGACAAACTCAACATAATATCCCAACTTCTAAATTTGCAGATGGAATATATGTGGCGAAGTTGATCTTAAATGACAATACGGTTACAAAGAAAATTTCTTTAAGAAAATAATTTCTTTTTAAACTATAAAAAAAGGATGACAGCAATGCTGTCATCCTTTTTTGTTTTCATTCCATTAAAAAAGCTTTAATTTGTAATAGTTAATATTGTCTACCGTATTTACTGTATGAAGCAAATACGCTCTTGGAACAAAGCAATCGCATAAATTAGCATCGCAAATGGCAGATTTGAAATTAGAAAATTCAAGAATCAAAGAATTAGATGGTTTAAGAGGCATGACCATCTTAGCTGCTGTTATTTATCATTACATAAATAATTTAATAAATGCCAATGCCTCTTCCTTCAATTTCATTTTAAAATCTCTTACAAAATATCTGTACACAAGTATAGATATGTTTTTTTTACTATCTGGCTTTTTGGTTGGTGGGATCCTTTTAAAAAATAAAAACTCACATAGTTTTTTTAAAACATTTTATATGAGGCGCATATACAGGATAGTGCCTCTTTATTTTTTGCTTTTGGTGTGTGTTTTATTAATCTGTAATCTTCAAATTGGCAAAGGCACTGAGTGGTGGTTTGATGCTCAAATTCCTTTTTGGACCTATTTTACTTTCTTCCAAAATATTGTGATGGGTTTAAATAATACCATGGGAAATGCCTGGTTAAATCCAACTTGGTCGCTTGGAGTGGAGGAACAATTTTATATTTCTATAGCCTTTTTAATTTATTTTTGCCCACGAAAATTATTAATTTATATTCTAATAATAGGTATCATCAGCGCCCCAATTTTCAGGTATTATGCGCCTACAGTTTATGCACTTTCAACATTTACGCATTGCCGACTTGATTCTCTTTTTGGTGGAATATTAATTGCCTTATTTTATCAAGAAAATACATTCATTTTGTTCTTTCAAAAACATTTATCCAAATTAATTATTGCCATTTTTGTATTGTTGGGCTTTTCATTTCTATTCTCAATTGGGAAATTTAAGATGGAATTTTATATGGTTAATTCTTGGTTTAGCATCAT
>CAIKXD010000328.1 GCA_903831265.1 uncultured Bacteroidota bacterium | reverse complement strand
TTATACCAATGTGATTTATAAATTATTCCAATAATTTAAAATCTTACATTGGTAAATGCCTATTGGAAAAAAGTTTGGGACAAATGCTGTGAAACAAATTTGGGTAATTTGAGACCACAAATTTGTTGAATTAAAAAAAATAGTTATTCTTATACTCTTAATTCAATACAGATTTTATGCGTGCTCAAGTCATTCAAATACTTTTACTTGTTTTATTTTATTCAATTCCAACTGCGTTTGGTCAACTTTCTATTAATGAGGGCTCTAATAAAAACTATTCAACTATTGTTGATGAAGATGGAGATTTTCCTGATTGGATTGAGTTATACAACAGCGGAATAGACACCGTTGAACTCTACAATTATTCTTTGACCGATGATCCAGCGATCCCCAACAAATGGACACTTCCAAACATTATTATGCTGCCAGGCGAATACAAAGTTATATTTTGTAGTGATAAAAACAGAAAACCAATTTCAGGTTTTGTAAATGTGCTTAATCAAATAAATTACAATCCAACCGTAGGATGGAACAGTCATACTTTATCCACCCCATTTATTTGGGATGGAGTATCGAGCATACTTTTAAATACCTGTTCATACAGTTCTGCAGGATATACTTCCAATTCGATTTTTAATCAAAGTAATACACCTTACTATTCTACCGTTTATAATTTTCAGGACGGCAGTCCAAACATTTGTCAAATTGGCTATGGCACAAAATCAACCCTTAGACCGAATATTAAATTTAATACAACAACCATAGGAAGTTCGACACAACAAAACTCACCATATGATTATCCGGCTCCTTATGGAAATTGGTATTGGGCTGCCAAAAATCAAATGATTTTTCCAGCATCAGAATTATTAGCTGCAGGACTTTCAGCAGGACCTATCAATAGTATTGCTTTTGATGTTGCCTCAACCGATCCTAATACTTTTTATGATTATATCGATTTCTCAATGAAAATAGTGTCGCATACTGAGGTTACTAGTGCGTTTGAAATTGTTGACACAAATTTAAGATTACATACTAATTTTAAAATTGACTCCAATGGAGAAACAGTTTATTTATACTCTCCTGCGCAACAATTAGTAAGCTCTTTGTTTGTTAATTGCGCACAAGTAGATAATAGCACAGGATCTTTTCCGGATGCATCGGCTAACATTGTTTTATTTTCGACAGGAACTCCTGCAAACACAAACAATTTATCGCAGCCCTATAATTCATATCTTTTGCCACCCACAATTTCAGTTCCTTCTGGCATTTATAACGCTTCAATAACAGTAAATTTAAGCAACCCTAATGGACCGGGAAGCTTAATAAGATATACTTTAAATGGCGATGATCCTGACTCTAACTCAACACTGTATAACGGCAATCCAATTCAAGTTTTTTACTCGAGTGTTTTAAAAGCAAAAGCATTTTCTCTTAATGAATTGCCAAGTACTACAGCGGTTTCAAGTTATCTTTTTGGAATAAGTCATGTAACACCCATTTTATCTGTAGTTACAGATCAAGAAAACCTTTATGGCCCAAATGGAATTTTTTCTAATTGGCAATTTGATTGGGAAAAAGCAGCTTATGTAGAGTACTTTGATACTACTCAACAACTTATTTTCTCTCAACATGCAGGCATTCAGGTTGACGGTGGATTAGGCGGTAGTCGCTCCCATCCTCAGCATTCTTTTAGAGTTGAACTAGATGATCCAGTTTTGGGAGAAGGTCCAATCAATTATCAAGTAATACCTAATAGGCCTTTCAGAACAAAATACAGTAAGCTTTATTTACGCAATGGCAGTAATTATTATTTAACCTTACCCTATAAAGATGCTGCACATTTGGAGGGAATGGCAGCCGAAACAAACAATTACTATTCGGCATGGAGGCCCATTAGTGTTTATATCAATGGTGCTTACTTTGGTTTATATGAATTAAGAGAAAAATTTGATACGGAGTATTTTGAAGAAATAGAAAATGCCGATGGAGACTCTCTTGATTTGTTATCACTAAGTGCATGGCAGGGCTACGTGCTAAGAGCAGTTGAGGGTTCAGTTGATTCATTTTACACAACTTATGATGCATTTAATAATTTAAATCCTAATGATACTAGTTATTGGAATGATGCAGATCATTATTTTGATATGAAATGCTATAACGATTATATTATTGCAGAAACATGGGCTGGAAATGTTGATTGGCCTGGAAATAATATAAAAATATATAGATCTAATATAAGTGATTTTAGATGGAGATTTTGTTTGATTGATTTAGAAGGGTCGTTAGGCCCATTAGGATTTTCAACTGCTTACGATGATCATATTGCCTATGTATTAGGAGCAGACCCAAACAATCCTTTCATTAATGTATTTTTACAAAGTATTCAAAATCCAAAATTTAAAAATTATTTCATCAACAGGTATGCCGATTTGATGAATACTACCTATAAATACGATAGACTTTCTGCAGTTGCTAATAGCTTTTTCAATCAAACAGTAATTGAAATGCCAAAAGAATATGCACGTTGGGGCGATCCGAACAATATCAATGGTCAAATGAGCTCCTTCATTAATAATCACCAAACTTTTTTATCGGAACTCTCTGTAAGAACGGAGCAAGTTAGAAATCACATTCAAAGCAATTTCTCGCTCACCTCGCAGGTTGATGTAACGCTTGATGTATATCCCGCAGGTGCTGGCAAAATAAAAATAAGTACTATTATTCCTACCACTTTACCTTGGACTGGCGTATATTTTAATGGCAATCCAGTAGAAATTACTGCCATTCCAAATATTGGATATGAATTCGCTTATTGGGACACCAATGCCATATTTAACATGATTGACACCAACATTTCAGTTGTATTGAATATCAATACATCCACTTTGTTCAAAGCTGTATTTACACCAAGCAGCGTATTTGGAAACATTGCCATATCTGAAGTAAATTACAATTCAGACAGCACAAGAAATTCAAGTAATTGGATAGAGTTTCATAACTATGGTAACAGCCCGTTAAATATTTCAGGCTGGCATTTTACTGATAGTACATTATTTAATGATTATATATTTCCACCGAACACCACCATATCTGCAGGTGAATATCTTGTTTTAGTTGAAGATACATCATTATTTCACTCTCAATTTCCTCAAATCAGTGCATATGGGCCACTGGGGTTTGGCTTTAGCAACTCGGGCGAATTACTTACTTTATCTGATAACAATAATTTACCTATACTAAGTATGCAATATTTCGACAGCATACCTTGGCCAGAAGCTCCAGATGGATATGGCAGAACATTAGAATTAATTAATGATACGCTTGACCCTAATTTATCTTCAAGTTGGTTTGCAGGATGCATTGGAGGTTCGCCAGGAGGCCCTTATAGCGCTTGTACCGAAGATATTATTTTTAGTGAAATAAACTATAAGTCATCTTTAACTGCTAATGCAGGAGATTGGGTAGAATTACATAATATTTCCTCTAATGCTATTGATATTTCTAACTGGAAATTTAGAGATGACGATGACACGCACAATTTTAATATCCCATTAAACACTGTTTTACCGCCATCTGGAAGACTTGTAATTTTATTTGACTCCCTACTTTTCACCAATAGATTTCCATCGGTTACAAATTTTGTTGGCCAATTTAACTTTGGATTAAGTAGCAATGGTGATGCTATTAGACTATTTGATGCTACAGGAAGATTATATCAATCTGTAATTTATGAGAATTTATTCCCATGGCCTCAAGGTGCTAATGGCAATGGATTTACCCTTGAATTAGTGAACGCGAATGGCAACCTTTGTGATGGCAGTAATTGGCAGAACGGCTGCCCAGAAGGATCACCAGGTTCAGAATTTATTTTTCCATGTTCGGTAGCATCAACAAGTAATACCTTGCTTAACAATCTAAGCTTTTTTCCAAACCCTACCAATGGACTTGTAAATATTCAACTGCCTAATTTTAATGTAGCTGAAAAAGAAATTAAAATTGAAGTCTTTAATTATATTGGCGACAATATTTACAGCGAACAGTTAAAGAGCACTAGGAATAATTTTTCTATTGATTTACAAGGCCATGCAAAAGGCATTTATTTAACTAGGATAAATATTAATGGAGAAACAATTGACAGATTAATAATACTCAACTAACACCTAATTCGGCAACTTTGATAGCGGCTATAAAAATTATATAAATAATAAGCTACAAGACTAACTATCATTGACTTTGCAACATAATTAACATACACAAATCAATTTAATTCACGCTCTAAACAACTTCAAAACAAGCAAAACAAATGAAAAATATTGCCTCTTTTTTATTTTTATTTTTATTTCAAGTAGCTGCAACAAAGGCTCAAACCAAGGCAGTTAGCATTAACAATAAAAATAATTTATTAAAATCGGAAACTTTTAATGGTTTAAAATTTAGAAGTATAGGTCCTGCTTTAACTTCGGGAAGAGTAGTAGATTTAGCTGTAAATCCGAACAACTCAAAAGAATATTTTGTGGCTGCCGCTGCAGGAGGTGTTTGGAAAACTGTAAATGGGGGAATTACCTATGACCCTGTTTTTGAGAGTGAAGGTTCCTTTTCAATTGGCTGTGTAGTTTACGACCCCAATAATACTAATGTAATTTGGGTTGGTTCCGGTGAAAATAATAATCAAAGAAGTGCTTCCTATGGAGATGGAGTTTACAAATCGACAGATGGTGGAAAATCATGGAAAAACATGGGACTTAAGAATTCTGAACATACCGGCATGATAAAAGTAGATCCAAAAAATTCTGATATTGTTTATGTGGCTGCCTATGGCCCATTATGGAGCAAAGGTGGTGATAGAGGTATTTACAAAACAACAGATGGTGGCCAATCGTGGAAAAAAATATTAACTGTAAGTGAGTATACAGGCTTTAATGAAATACATATTGATCCGCGCTACAGTAATATTTTGTATGCTTCGGCGCATCAAAGATTTCGACAAGGATACTCTTACATTAGTGGAGGACCTGAATCAAATTTATACAAAAGTAATGATGGTGGTTTAACTTGGGACACCCTATCTAACGGACTTCCTGCAGGCGATAAGGGAAGAATTGGAATTAGCATTTCCCCTGCCAATCCTGATTACGTTTATGCGATTATTGAGGCAAGTGGAAAAAGTGGAGGTGTTTTTCGCAGCACAGATAGAGGTTCTAGCTGGACAAAAATGTGCGACAATAATACTGCTGGCAATTATTATGGTGAAATATTTTGCGATCCCAAAGAGGTGAATAAAGTTTTTTACGTTGACTTTTGGGTAATGGTATCAAAGGATGGCGGTAAAACATTTAATAAAATTGGAGAGAAATATAAGCATGTAGATAATCACGCCCTATGGATAGATCCAATTGATACAGAACATTTGCTTACTGGCTGCGATGGCGGTGTATACGAAACCTATGACTTTGGCGACAATTGGGAATTTAAAGCCAATTTACCCATTACACAGTTTTACAAAGTTGCCGTTGATAATGCGATGCCATTTTACAATGTGTATGGAGGTACACAAGATAACAATTCACTTGGCGGACCTTCGAGAACAATTAATGCTAACGGTATAACAAATGCTGATTGGTTTTTTACACAAGAAGGCGATGGCTTTGAATCGCAAGTAGATCCTGAAGATCCAAACACTGTTTATTGTCAATCGCAATATGGAGGTTTGGGTAGATTTGATAAAAAAACTGGTGAATTGATGGATATAAAACCAATTGAAGGCGCCAATGAAAAGGCCTATCGTTGGAATTGGGACAGCCCTTTATTAGTATCATCGCACAAGCATACACGTATTTATTTTGGGGCCAATAAATTATTTAAAAGCGATGACAAAGGTAATTCTTGGACTTGCATTAGCGAAGATCTCTCCCGTCAATTAGATAGAAATAAATTACCAATGATGGGTAAAGTTTGGAGTGTTGATGCCGTTGCAAAAAATCAATCAACAGATTTTTATGGACAGTTAGTTACCGTGGCCGAAAGTTATTTTGATGAAAATACTTTAGTGGTTGGAACAGATGATGGCTTAATACATGTTACCAATGATGGTGGAAAAACTTGGACAAAAATTGACAATATTCCTGGTGCTCCTAAAAACACTTATGTGAATCAAATTATTGCATCAAAGCATGATAAAAATGTTTTTTATGCGGCCTTTAACCATCATCGTTATGGCGATTTTAAACCTTATATTTTTAAAAGTGTTGATGGTGGAAAAACATGGCTTCCTAAACATGGTGATTTACCTGTAAGAGGCAGTGTATATAGCTTAGAAGAAGATCATATTAATCGTAATTTATTATTTGCAGGTACTGAATTTGGGTTGTTTTTTACCCTTGATGGAGGCAATCAATGGATACAATTAAAAGGTGGTTTACCTACTACTGCTATTAGAGATATTGCTATTCAAAAAAGAGAAAATGATTTAGTTGTAGCCACTTTTGGAAGAGGTTTTTACATTTTAGGTGATTATAGTGCTTTAAGAAACATCAGCGCAGAAGCATTTCAAAAGGAAGCCTTGATATTACCAGTAAAAGATGCATTAATGTACAACGAATGGCGCAAGTGGGGTGGCCCTTTAAAAGGGTTTCAGGGCGAAAGTTTTTTTGCTACACCTAACCCTGCTATAGGTGCAGTTTTTACCTATTACTTAAAACATGATATTAAAACAATCAAAGAAAAACGTCAGGCTGCAGAAAAAGAAAAAATAAAAAAAGGTGCTTCTGTTTTTTATCCAAGTATTGATAGTTTAAGGATGGAAGATACGCAAGCAGAACCCTATTTAATATTTACAATTACTGATGAAAGTGGTGCTGCAGTTCGAAAATTAAAGACAGGAGCCAAGAAAGGTTTAAACAGAATTGTGTGGGATTTAAGATATGCTTCAGCAGGACCGATAAGTTTCCATACACCAGATCCAAGCAATCCATATGATCAATTAGAAAACGGATATTTAGCCATGCCAGGTGCTTATAAAGTTTCTTTAAGTAAATTTGAAGATGGTATAATTACTGAAATTGTTCCACCGGTTTCGTTTAATACTAAATTATTGAATGCCGATCTAATAGCTCAATCAGAAAAAAAACAACTCACCGAATTTTGCAAAAAAATAAGTGAGCTAAGAAGAGCAGTTGGCGCAGCTGATAGCTACAGAGCAGAGCTAAGTAATAAAATGAAATATATTAAATCAGCGGTGAATGAAGCACCACAAAAATTAGAAAACTTACCTGCAGCGCTATTGGCAATTGATAAAAAATTAGTTGACATTAATACTGAGATGAATGGAGATGGCACACTAGCAAATCGCGAATTTGAAACAATTCCATCAATTAACGGACGTGTTGGCAGCATGGAATATACACTTTGGAATGTAAGCGCAGCGCCAACACAAACCTTCATGAAAAGTTATGAAATAGCTGCATCACAATTTAGTGCAATTTTAATTTCTATTAAAGAAGTTGATGACTCCATTAAAAAAGTGGAAGCCACTTTAGAACAAAATAATGCACCCTACACCCCCGGCAGATTGCCAAATTGGAAAGGAAAATAGGTATTTTATTTTATCAATAATTTTAAGGAAGTAGCATTTGTAATCGTTGTTGCAAGTGCTCTTCCTTCTTTGGTGAAAGGCCAAACAAATAAATGTGTAATAAGATTGGTGCTTTGAATTTCTTTAAGATACTGTACAAAAAAGTGTGTAAAGCTCAAAAAAGACGATTTTTGTATTGAACCCCAAAAATTGAAAAATATGAACTTTACACAAACACAAATTACAGAAATTTTAGACGAGATAGCAAATGGAAAAAATGGCTATCAGGAATTATTAAAACTTTCCTTAGAAAGTATAATGCGTTCAGAACGTGATGAATTTAATAATTTAAACTCAGATGTGGCAAATGGTTATCGCTACAGCAGCGTATTAGGACATGGCGGTAAACTAGAATTAGTTATACCAAGAAGTCGACATCATAATTTTTACCCATTAATTTTAGCATTAATAAAAGATCAAAACGAAGAGGTTAAAACATTGGCCTATGAGTTATACTCTTCGGGGCTCACAACAGAGCAAATAGGTGGTTTGTTTGATAAAATATACGGTCATCATTATAGCAAATCATCAATCAGCAACATGATGAGCACGGCAAGATCTGATATTAATAGCTGGCTAGAAAGAGACTTGGAAAAGCGGTATCCAATAATTTATATAGATGCAACTTATTGGCATACCAGGAGAATAGATGAAGTAAGTAGCGAAGCCTATTATACAATTTTAGCTGTAAAAGAGGATAGAACTCGTGAAGTATTAGCAATTGTAAATCACCCAAATGAAGGCTCTTCAAATTGGAGAGATGCCTTTGAAGCACTAAGAAAGAGAGGCTTAGAGACTGTAAACTTGGTTGTTTGCGATGGTTTAAAGGGCATAGAAAATGTAATTGCTGAAGTCTTTCCTATGGCTACAGTACAACTTTGTACAGTTCATTTAACTAGAAATATTCTCTCAAAAGTGAAGCCAGCAGACAAAGAGCAAATAGCCCAGGAGCTAAGAGTCGTATTTGATCCAAGCAACCCGAGTGACACACCAGAAATAGGACATAATAGATTTACAATGTTTGTGCAAAAATGGATGAAAAAATATCCAAGTTTAAAAATCTATTTAGAACCGCGGTATAAACTCTACTTTAACTACTTTAATTATCATCATGAAATAAGAAGAATGATTTACACAACAAACTGGATAGAAAGGTTGAATAGAAATTATAAAAGAACATTAAGGATGAGAAGTGCAATGCCTAGCCCAGAATCTGTTGTGTTCTTAATAGCAAGTGTAGCTTCAAGAAGAACTGAATACAATAAGCCAATTTACCAATTTATTTATGAAACTAAATTATTTTAAAAATGAATATATTTGCAAAAGGAAAAACATCTTGAGAAGCGAAGCCTTAGTTTATTAAACTAGGCTTCCTTCAAAAGAAAATTATTAAATCGTTTCATTGAAATACACACTTTTTTGAACACTACCTTCTTTAATGCTGTTTAAACATAATTGTTTTGTTTTACCAAAGTTTCTATGTTCGGGAAGTGTTGTAGCAGAGCACAAATAAATTGCTTCGTAAGTTGTGTTGATTGGTGTATTATCTAACAGTTCTTTTTCAGTGATTTTATCATTTAAAAAATCTTGCATAATTGCAATTGTTGTGGGAATCATTAACACCCAAATTAAAGGACCTTTATCATCGGCCAATTCGCTTAAACAGCTTTGATGAATTTGGTTTAATTTAATCATTTCTTGCGCTGTAACTTGTATTTGATCAGGATCATTGCGCGTGGCAAAAACCTCATCAATAAGATTAAGCATACGCGGGTAATTTGGTTTATTTGATGACATTAGCTAAATATTAAATTGAAAGTAGTTGGCAAAAATATTGAACAATAAATACTATTTTAAGTCAACTAATTGTTGTGATTTAATGGTGTGCTTAAAATAGGTTAAAACAAAAAGCAATCCATAAAAAAAGGCGGTAATTACACCGCCTTCTAAAAATATATTTATACCTTATTACTCAAAACTAATTAATTCCACATCAAATACCAACCATGATTTTGGTGGAATAACACCCGGGTAACCCTGGTCGCCATAGGCTAAATCGCTAGGGATAATAAATTTACACTTCCCTCCTACTTTCATTAATTGTATGCCTTCTGTCCAACCTTTAATTACTTGATTTAAACCAAAGGTAGCCGGTTGTCCACGATCAACTGAACTATCAAACTTTTTACCATTTGCTAATAGGGTACCGGTATAATGCACAGTTACTTTACTTGTGGCAATTGGACTTGCGCCTGTACCTTCGGTTTGCATAATGTATCTTAATCCACTTGGAGTTACTTTAGCATCCTTGTAATTATCGTTAAGTGCCTTTTCAACAGCAGCTAATTCTGCTTTTTGTTTTTCAGCAGCTTTTTCTTTAGCAACTGCTTGTGTTTTTGTAAATACAGCAGGTGCATCAAAAGCTTGCGCTTCGGCACCTTTTCTTAATATTGTTAAGCTATTTAAAGTGTCGTTTCCTTGAATTTTATTTACTACGTCTTGCCCATCAATAACATGACCAAATACGGTGTGTTTACCATCTAACCAATCGGTTTTAACATGTGTAATAAAAAACTGACTTCCGTTTGTTCCTGGACCAGAATTAGCCATAGATAAAATTCCTGGGCCTGTGTGTTTAAGTGTAGAGTCAATTTCATCATCAAACTTATATCCTGGATCACCAGAACCAGTGCCAAGTGGACATCCACCTTGAATCATAAAATTTGGAATTACTCTATGGAATTTTAATCCATCATAAAATGGCACTCCTGCAGCTTTTTTGTTATTTGCAATTTTACCTTCGGCCAACCCCACAAAGTTAGCCACTGTCATTGGTGTTTTTTTCATTTCTAGCATTAAGAATATATCGCCTCTGTTTGTATTGATATGAGCGTAAATTCCATCTGCTTGTTTTTCTAAGAAATCTTTTTCCATTTTTGCTTTTGTTTTGTCTTTTGTTTGAGCTCCGGCCACTGCGCTAAATAAGGCGAGTGTGGAGAATAATAATAATTGTTTTATTTTCATATTTGATAATTTTAAAATATTTTAAAGAAAGCGAAATTAATAAAATTTTGTTGGCGTGCTAGCAAATATTGCACCAAAAATAAAAAAATACTGAGTATTTTTTGTTTAGCCATCAATATTTTGGCACTTCATTAATAATTGAGAACCTGCTAACTTTAAAATTTATTGGCAATACTTTATAATTTTAATTACTCAATCACCAAATCATACTTATCTAAAAAGCCAGCTAAACTAGCCTGAGTAACCTTTGCTTTTTTAATTTTATTCAATTCAGGGTCAATCGAAAAATGATGTGCCCCACGCAAATCGGCTTTCTCTAAATTAGTTTGTTCAAATGTGGAACCCATCAAATCGCACTCATCAAATATTGCCAAATTAAGATCTGTTTGCGTAAAATCCACCTCATGCATTTCGCATTGAGCGAATTTAGTTTTCTTCATTTTTAACTTGTAAAACGAACTTAAATTGAGCAAACAATTTTGGAAATTAACTTCAAATAAAAAATCATTACAATATTCAAAATGCAGGCCCAGCATTTTACAATTTTCGAATTTTACATTTCTAAAAGAAGCCTGATTGATTTTTGCTAAGCTTAAATTACAATACTTAAAATCGCTATTGATAAAATTGATGCCTGATAAATTGCTTGAAGAAAAATCGCAATTTAAAAAAGTGCAATTTTCATAATCGCCTTTTGGCAATTGATTTTGTGTGTAGTTTTGCTTTTCAAAGATATTACCCTCAGTATAAGTTAAGCTCATTTTAATATTTGTTCGGTTAATTAAAAATATTGGAGTTGAATTTTACTTTCTAATGACTTAGTGTTAGTGTTTTAATTTCTTCCATCGGGTAAGAAAACTTTTTATCAAACAAAAACTCTTTATCAGAAAGCGTTAATAAAAAAGCAATCAAATCTACTTTTTGGTTGGAATTTAAAACAATTCCATTTTGCAGTTTCGCATCTAAAGTTTCACTCTTTTTAATGCCATTTGCATAGTGATTTAACACTTCATTCAACTTTTTAAAACGCCCATCATGCATGTATGGATAAGAGAATTCAATATTTCTTAAGGTTGGCACTTTAAATTGATAGGCATCTTCTTTTTTTTGTGTGATGCGCATTCTTCCTTTATCATGGAGTAATGAATCTAGAGGCAGCCCATTATTGGCAAATTCACCATTCGTAAACAATGGCTCTGTATGACAAGCTGCACAATTACTTTTAAATATTTGATATCCATTTTGCTCTTGAACAGTAAACTCCGCTTTATTACTCATTACTTTATCATATTTTGAATTAGAGCTAACTAGCGTAAGCATAAATTGTGCGATGGCTTTTAAGGTGTGTTCGCCTGTTGCTATACTATCTTTAAAAGCATTATTAAATAATTTCTTGTATATCTTATTTCGATTTAATTTAATTACTACATCATTCATACTACTTCCCATTTCGGCTGGATGACTAATAGGTGCAAGCGATTGCATATCTAAATTATTAATGGCACCATCCCACATAAATTTTTTTTGCCAGGCCAAATTCATTAAAGCTGGCGAGTTTCTTGTTCCCACGCTATCATGAATACCATGGCTTAATGCATGATCTACATGAGTAAATGCCGAAAAAGGAGAATGACAACTGTTGCATGATATAGTGCTATCCTTTGATAAAATTGGATCGTAAAATAATACCCTTCCAAGTAATATTTTTTCTTTAGTTAATTTATTTTTTTCGAAATCATAAAAAGGCGCTGGCCAGTTTTTGGGTGTATCAAATAAATCATTTTGCTCAATCAATTGAGCGAAAACCAAACAAATTAAAACAAAAAAATATTTAATCATTACTTGATGCTAAAACATTTAGCGGCTGATTGCGCAAGTTCTGTGGCAATAGCGCTTGGCGACATAATATGATTGATGTTCTCTAAATCAAGCCCATTAACAAATTGTTCCATATTAAAAGAAATACTAAATTTATTGCTGTTGCTCACCATCAATTTTATATGTTGTAAATTATTAAATGGTTTTAAATATCCTCCCAAGTGAAACTCAAATTCATTTTTTGGATTGTTGCAAAGATCTGATGTGCCTTGCAATTTAAAATTTACATATCCATTTTGCCAAGTCCAATACATGCCTTTGGTAGGATCTAAATCGCCGCCCAAAGCGCCCGAAACATTTGTTAAGCTATCTATTCCTAAATTAAATTGTATGGCATCAAATTCAGTATCTTCAGGAATTTCTAAACATAATGCACTTGAATCATTTTCTTCAATATCTATCAAATGAAAACTATTATCCTCTTGCCATACAACTTGGTTTGATTTTATTAAGGTAATTTTTGATATGTAAAATTTGAATACTTCAAACTTAATTTTGTGTTTTAATTTGTAAGCATAAGCAGTATCGTTTAAAAGCAATGGTTTAAAATTGTAACTTATTGCTAAAGGCACTCTTTGACAATTATCTTGTGCAAATACTTGATTAACCAATATTAATAAAAAACAACATAAAATATAAGCTTTGCTCGTGATATTAAATTTACAAAATGAAATGCTTTTTGACATAATTATCTTAATTAAATTAGTGAAACAAATGTATTTGAATAATGCATAATACATGCATCAGCAGAAAAATAATCTTGATTCACTAAAACATGCGGGTTTAAATTTTTTTATGACAGCTGCAACAATCTAAATCAAAAACAGCTTAAGAACAGTAAAAGTCAAAAATATCGTATCATTAACATAAATAAAAAGGCTCAGCTTAATTAATACCAATTGCATTTACTTTTGGTCGAACTAAAAAATAAATATGCAATGGTAAATGCCGATAATAATTGAAATTAGAACAATAAGGCTATGTCATAATTAAACTAAATTGAAAGTGTAATCGGTATAAAAATAGCATTGGGCTTTAATTTCAAAAGCAATTCGCTTACCTTTGGCCGCTTAATGAACTACAGGTATTTTTTAAAAATAGCTTACGAGGGCAGCATTTATTGTGGTTGGCAAATACAACCTAATGCCTCAACTGTGCAACAAAAACTGCAAGAAACAATGCAACTTTTTTGCCATTTAGTTGGCGATACATTAGGCTGTGGAAGAACAGATACTGGCGTGCATGCAAAAGAGTTCTACCTACATTTTGACTGCAACACACCTATTGAAAATGAAGCTGAATTTATGTATAAATTAAACCGTGTACTACCCGAGAGTATTGCGGCATTTCAATTATTCAAAGTAGGTAATGAAGCGCATTGTAGGTTTGATGCAGTAAGCAGAACCTATGAATATTATATTTTACAAAAGAAAAATCCTTTCATCAAAAATGCTTGGTATAATGCGGCTGAGTTAAATCTTGATGTGATGAATGAAGGATGCAAATTATTAATGCAGTATGAAGACTTTACTTCTTTCAGCAAAACAAACACACAGGTTTTCACTAATAATTGCCATATCACACAAGCACATTGGGAACAAAAAGGAGATTTACTTGTTTTTACCATTCGGGCCAATCGTTTTTTAAGAAACATGGTGCGCGCAGTGGTTGGAAGTTTAGTTGATTTGGGTAAGGGAAAGTACGATATCAATCATTTTAAGTCTATCATTGAGAGCAAAAACAGAAGCAAAGCTGGCGTTTCGGTGCCTGCACAAGGTTTGTTTTTAACCCAAGTAAATTATCCAATAAACTATTTTGAATCACAAGAAAAACTATTTTTATCTTAAGTATGTCGGTTGCTGGTAAAGCCTTTGATGTTGGGCTGTTCAAAAAAATAATTAGTTTTACTAAGGGACACAAAAGTTTACTTTGGGCTGCTGCTACACTTACTTTACTGGGCGCCTTTTTATCTCCGCTTCGCCCCTATCTGGTGCAATATGCATTTGATGAATATATTACTAAAAACGATTTAAACGGGCTCGGCAAAATTAGTATTCTCATTATTGTTGCATTAATTTTAGAAACTAGCGTACAATATTTTTCAGGCTTCATTAGTAATTTATTGGCCTTACATGTGGTGCACGAAATTAGAATGAAATTATACAAAAAACTCATCAATTTTAAACTCGATTATTTTGATAAAACACCCGTGGGTACTTTGGTTACAAGAAGTATTAGCGATATACAAAACATATCCGATGTTTTTTCGCAAGGCTTTTTAGATATTGCCGGCGATTTATTAAAAGTAATTATCATTATTTTAGTGATGTTTTTTACAAATTGGAAAATTACGCTGCTGAGCCTAACCACTATACCGGTTTTACTTTATGCTACCTATATTTTTAAAAATGCCATTCGGGCAGCTTTTAATGATGTAAGAACGCAAGTAGCACAGCTAAATGCCTTTGTACAAGAGCATATCAATGGCATGAGTGTAGTGCAAATATTTAACAGAGAAAATCAAGAATATCAAAAATTTAATACCATTAATGATGCGCACCGCAATGCAAATAATAAATCGGTTTGGCATTATTCAGTATTTTTTCCTGTAGTTGAAATTTTATCTGCCACTAGTATTGGACTATTGGTTTGGTGGGGTGCTAAAGAATCTTTACAAAGTAATTTATCTGTGGGTGTTATTATTGCTTTTATCATGTATATCAATATGCTTTTTCGCCCTATAAGGCAATTGGCCGACCGCTTCAATACATTGCAAATGGGCATGGTGTGCAGTGAGCGTGTAATTAAAGTAATTGAAACAGAAGAATTTAATGTAAACAATGGCACATTAAAACCCACACACTTAAATGGCAAAATAGAATTTAAAGATGTTTGGTTTGCCTACGTTAATGAAGATTGGGTTATTAAAGGCATATCATTTACGATTGAACCAGGACAAAATATTGCTTTTGTAGGTGCCACAGGCTCAGGAAAAACAACCATTGCAGCGCTTTTATGTCGGTTTTACGAAATTCAAAAAGGTGAAATTCTTATTGATGGCATTAATATCATGGAATATGAATTGAATCATCTCCGACAATTGATTGGCACCGTGATGCAGGATGTATTTTTGTTTCCGGGAAGCATTTATGATAATGTAATTTTAAACAATCAAAAAATAACTGAAACCGAAGTACTTAAAGCCGCTGAGGAAACAGGCATGAAAGTTTTTATCGATAAATTACCAAACGGTTTGCATTACCAAGTAATGGAAAGAGGAAGTTTATTAAGTACAGGACAACGACAATTAATTTCTTTTTTGCGTGCTTATCTCCACAATCCATCCATCATGATTTTAGATGAAGCCACCTCATCAATTGATTCAGAATCTGAACAACTTATTCAAATTGCATCAGAAAAATTAACGGCAAATAGAACTTCTATTATTATTGCACATCGCCTGAGTACTATCAAATCGGCTAATAAAATTTTAGTGCTTGATAAAGGAAAATTGATGGAGAGCGGCAATCATGATGAATTGATGCAAGAAAAGGGAATTTATTTTGAATTAAATCATTCGCATAATTCAGTAACATCGTCAAGTATTTAATTTGTTCAATACTTTTTTTAAAAAATATTTAAACAAATTTTATCAAGAAATATTTTTACACTCCTGATTTTCATATTGTTAAGCAATTCGTAAAAATAAATACAATAAATGCATTTTATACTTTTTAAATAGCTTTGATTGACTATTTTTGCAGCCGTTATTTAAAAGACTTCAAATGCCAAATGCTAAATACATTTTTGTAACCGGTGGTGTTACTTCATCACTAGGAAAAGGAATCATTTCAGCATCTTTGGCTACTTTACTGCAATCTCGCGGGTTTAAGGTTACCATACAAAAATTAGATCCGTATATTAATGTTGACCCAGGCACCCTTAATCCTTATGAACATGGCGAATGTTATGTTACCGATGATGGAGCCGAAACAGATTTAGATTTAGGGCATTACGAGCGTTTTTTAAATGTACCCACTTCTCGCGCCAATAATATTACCACCGGAAGAATTTACAAATCAGTAATAGACAAGGAAAGACAAGGTGTTTACTTAGGTAAAACAGTTCAGGTTATTCCTCATATTACCGATGAAATAAAAAACAGCATCAAATTATTGGCAAAAAATAAAGCTTTTGATTTTGTGATCACCGAAATTGGAGGTACCGTAGGCGACATTGAATCATTACCATACATTGAGGCAGTGCGCCAAATGAAATGGGAATTAGGCAAAAATTGCTTAGTAATTCATCTTACGCTGATTCCTTTTTTAGCTGCTGCTGGTGAGTTAAAAACCAAACCAACACAGCATTCTGTTAAAGCCTTGTTAGAATATGGTATTCAACCAGATATTTTAGTATGTAGAACAGAAAAGTCACTTAATAAAGAAATACGTAGAAAAGTAGCACTATTTTGCAATGTAGAGCCAGATGCCGTAATAGAAAGTATTGATGCTTCTACCATTTATGATGTTCCTTTTTTAATGAAGGAAGAAAAATTAGATGAAGTGGTGCTCAGAAAACTACATGTAGAAGCTGAACATAAGCATGAGTTGGGAGCCTGGAGTAAGTTTATCAAAAAATTAAAAAATCCATCACGCGAGGTAAACATTGCCCTTGTAGGAAAATATACAGAACTAAAGGATGCGTATAAATCTATTTCAGAATCTTTTATACACGCAGGTGTGGCCAATGATGCAAAGGTAAATGTGCAATGGATTTCTTCTGAAGACATTACCTCAGAAAATATAGAAAAGAAACTCAAAAATGTGAGCGGAGTGCTTGTTGCTCCAGGTTTTGGCGAAAGAGGGATTGAAGGAAAAATAAACACCATCAAATTTGTTCGCGAACATAATATTCCTTTTTTGGGTATTTGCTTAGGCATGCAATGCGCTGTAATTGAGTTTGCACGTAATGTATTGGGTTACCCCGATGCCCACAGCGCTGAAATGAATAGCAAAACAGAACATCCTGTGATTGACTTATTAGAAGACCAAAAGAAGATTGTAAACAAAGGTGGAACTATGCGTTTAGGTGCATATGCTTGCACAATCAAGGAAAATACGTTAGCCTCAAAAATTTATAAATCAGAAACTATTTCTGAAAGACACCGTCACCGCTACGAATTCAATAATAAATACTTAGATGAATTTATTAAAGCGGGTATGATTAATAGCGGAATGAACTCAAAAACGCATTTAGTAGAGATTGTTGAAATTCCAGCACACCCCTTCTTTATTGGGGTTCAGTTTCATCCCGAGTATAAAAGTACGGTAGCACAACCTCATCCTCTTTTTGTGAATTTTGTAGCCGCAGCACTAAAACAAGTAAGAAAAGATTAGTTAAACTTTGATAAGCAATCAGGGCCGCATTTTTCCTTTGAAATTTACTGCTTATATTTGCCCTCATGCCAAGAATAATGTGTTTTGATTATGGTACCAAAAGGGTTGGTATTGCTGTAACCGACAATCTACAAATGATTGCCACTGGCTTATGCACATTACATCCCGAAAAAATTGAAGAATATCTTCAAATCTACTGCAAAACAGAAACTATAGAGTTATTTTTAATTGGCTTACCTAAAAAATTAGACAATACCGTTAACGATGTTGAACGTTATATCAAAGGATTTATTAAAAAATTAAATAGTGCTTTTCCCACAATTCCAGTAGCACGTATAGATGAAAGATTTACCTCAGCCATAGCTCAACAATCGATGTTACTTGGTGGTTTAAAAAAAAATGATCGTAAAGATAAAGCCCTGGTAGATCAAATTAGTGCTACTATTATGTTGCAGAATTACCTCAGTCAACCTCATAAAAATTTGAATTCAATAAAATGATATTACCTATTGTAGCATACGGAGATCAAGTGCTTAAAAAGAAAGCAGTGGACATTGACAAAGATTACCCAAATCTTGAAGAGCTTATTAATAACATGTTTGATACCATGTACGAAGCCAGTGGTGTTGGTTTAGCTGCTCCGCAGATTGGCAAATCAATAAGACTTTTTATTGTGGATGCTAGTCCTTTTGAAGACAAAGAACCCGATTTAAAAGATTTTGTACAAGTGTTCATTAACCCAATTATAGTGGAAGAGAATGGCGAAGAATGGTCGTTTAATGAAGGCTGTTTAAGCATACCTACCGTGCGCGAAGATGTGATGCGTAAGCCAAATATTTTAGTAAGATATTATGACGAAAACTTTGAATATTACGAAGAAGAATTTGCAGGTATAGCCGCACGTATTATTCAACATGAATACGATCATATTGAAGGTAAACTATTTACAGATAGATTGAGTTCTTTTAAACGTACCTTGCTTAAAGGTAAACTTAATGACATTTCTAAAGGTAAAATTGACGTAGATTATAAAATGAAATTTCCCAAAAAATAAATATGAAAATAAAAAACTATTTCTCAGGTATCTTTTTAACAGCAATCGCTATAGTGCTTTTGGCTGCATGCAGTAATAATAAAACTGAACAAGAAGACAGTAGCAAAGCAACACTGGCTACAAGTAAAGAAAAATATAAGCACATGATAGATTCTATTGAAGGCAAAATGCAAGCAACCCGCAATATGCCTTTAGATCAAGGAACCGCTATGTTTGCTATGCGCACTTACGATGAGTTTGCTTCTTATTTTCCAGATGAAGCCAAATCACCCGAATATCTTTTTAAAGCAGGTGAACTAGCCAATAGCTTACAATTATCGCAACCAGCTTTGAGTTATTTGGGTAGAGTAATGAGCAAATATCCTACCTATAAAAATGCCCCTTATGCACTGTTTATGCAAGGTATGATTTATGATGACCAATTAAGAGATACTGCTAATGCCCGTAAAATTTACAAACAAGTGATTGAAAAATATCCTGAAAGTCAGTTGGCTAAAGATGCCCAAGCTAGCATTAACAACTTGGGTAAATCGGTAGAAGAATTAGTGAGAGAGTTTGAAAAGAACCAAGCTGCATCTGCAAAAAAATAATTCTTTTAATTCCAAGTTAGTAGATTTATAAAGTATTACGATAAATATTGAACTTTTGGCTAATAAAAATAAAATATCATCAAATGTGATAGAATCAAGAATATTCTCAATTAGAAATATTCAGGTTATGTTAGATTATCATCTTGCAGCACTTTACGATGTAGAAACCAAAAGAATAAATGAGCAAGTTAAACGTAACTTGCGTAGGTTCCCTACAAATTTTATGTTTCAACTTACCAAAACAGAATGGGATCATTTGCAGTCGCAGATTGCGACCACAAATACAAACCTTTTGCAGTCGCAATCTGCGACCGCAAAAAGAAGGACACTGCCATATGCTTTTTCTGAACAAGGTGTAGCAATGCTTTCATCAGTTTTAAATAGTGCCACGGCAATTGAAGTAAGCATTAAAATTATAAATGCATTTGTAGAAATGAGACAAATTATTTTCGATAATAATCTTATTAACTTTAGAATTGATAAAATTGAGAGAAAACAACTAGAAAGTGAGCAAAAATTCGATTTAGTATTTAAGGCACTTGAAGGAAAAAATGAAATTACAGAGCAAGGGATATACTTCGAAGGTCAAATTTTTGATTCCTACAGTATAACTTCAAAAATAATTCGGAGTGCTAAAAAAAGTATAATTTTAGTCGATAACTACATTGATGAAACTACTCTTATACATCTTACTAAAAAGAACACAAAAGTTAAGGTTCTGCTTTTGACTAAAAATATCAGTAATCAGATCTTACTGGATGTAAAAAAAGCTAATGAACAATACCCAGAATTTGTTCTTAGAAAATTTGATTTTAGTCATGATCGCTTCCTAATTATAGATGAAACTAAAGTTTATCACCTTGGAGCATCCTTAAAAGATTTAGGTAAAAAATGGTTTGCATATACAGAACTAAATAAAAATTCTGTAGAAAATATTATGGTTCAAATTCACAGAATTAACTCAACGGAAAAATAGCTCAACTTTTAAATAAATATCTTGACCAATATTCACTGAAATTTAAAGTTCAAAAAATGAAAAAAAAACAACTTCCGCATCTGGAAGGAATAACTATCATAGATATTGGTTCCGAAGGACAAGCAGTAGCAAGGCACAACGACCTAGTAATATTTGTAAAAGGCGCAGTACCAGGTGATGTTTGTAACATTCAACTTACTCGCAAAAAAAATAAATATGCCGAAGGTTTTATTACCGAATTAATTCAAAAATCGGAAAAGCAAACACCTTCCTTTTGCGCACACTTTGGTGTTTGCGGGGGTTGTAAATGGCAAAATTTAGATTATCAATGGCAATTGTTTTTCAAGCAAAAACAAGTTGAAGATGCACTTAAAAGAATCGCTAAAGTGCCATATCCAGAGATACTTCCCATCATCCCATCAGAAAAAACAACTTTCTACAGAAACAAATTAGAATTTACATTTAGCAATAAAAAATGGTTAAGTAAGGACGATTTTGATAAAGCTATTGAAAATAAAAATACATCAGATGATAGTAATGAAAATGCTTTTACTGATGCAGCAGGGCTTTCAAACGCAGTAGGCTTTCATATTCCCGGTTTGTTTGACAAAGTGGTAGATATTGAAAAATGTTGGCTGCAAGATAATTATAGCAATGAGATAAGAAACGAAGTAAGAAATTTTTGTTTCAAACACAACTATACATTTTTTGATTTAAAGGCACAACATGGCCTGATGAGGAATCTGGTGGTGCGCACTTCAAGCACCGGTGAGTTAATGGTGATTGTGATATTCTATGAAAATGAAGAAGAAAAAATCAATGCGTTGATGCATCATATAGGCACAACATTTCCGCAAATAACTTCCTTGCTATACATTGTAAATCACAAGCGTAACGATACTTTTAGCGATTTAGATGTCATCACATTTAAAGGTAATGACCACATCAATGAAAATATGGAAGGACTTATTTTTAAAATTGGTCCGAAATCTTTTTATCAAACCAATGCCAAGCAGGCTGCGGTGTTGTATACTTTGGCAAAGAAATATGCCAATTTGCAAGGCAATGAAGTGGTCTACGATTTATACACAGGCACCGGTACCATTGCTAATTTTGTGGCTAATCAATCTAAAAAAGTAATTGGCGTAGAGTATGTGGCCGATGCTATTGCAGATGCAAAAATAAATTCAACAGTAAATAATATATCGAACACTGATTTTTTTGCTGGCGATATGAAAGATGTGTTGAATGATGAATTTATTGCTACACATGGTAAGCCAGAGGTCATTATTACTGATCCTCCGCGCGCAGGCATGCATTTAGATGTAGTAAATAAAATCAATGAAATAAAACCAAATACAGTGGTATATGTAAGCTGTAATCCAGCTACGCAAGCGCGTGACATTGCACTTATGGCACATTTATATGATGTAACTGCAGTGCAACCTGTAGATATGTTTCCGCATACACACCATGTAGAGTGCGTCATTAAACTCGAATTAAAGAAATAATTAATGGAAGTTATTGATAAAAATTATTGGGAAAAACGTTGGGAAAACAACGAAACAGGATGGGATGCAGGCACCATTACCACTCCATTAAAACAATATTTCGATCAGTTAAATGATAAAAATATCAAAATTTTAATTCCAGGTTGTGGCAATGCGCACGAAGCAGAATATTTATTTGAACAAGGATTTAAAAACACGTACATCATTGACATTGCGCCGCAAGCTTTAGCATCTTTTTCACAGCGTGTGCCTCATTTTCCAAAATCAAATTTAATTTGCGATGACTTTTTCAACCATCAAAATCAATATGATTTAATTGTTGAGCAAACTTTCTTTTGCGCGCTCGATCCAAGGCAGCGTGATGCATACATCAAAAAAATGCATGAATTATTAAAGCCTTGCGGAAAGCTAGTTGGTTTACTTTTTAATATTCCTTTAAATACCCTACACCCACCTTTTGGAGGAAAAAGAGAGGAGTATGAAAAACAATTTAGCACTCATTTCAAATTCAAACATTTTGATATTTGCCACAACTCAATCAAACCAAGAGAAAACAATGAGTTGTTTGTGGTATTTGAAAAGCAATAGAGAAACTTGCTGAATTTCCCATCATATTTTATACTTTTGCCTTAACAAAATACAATGGAAGAAAGTACCTCAAGAGAGAAAATATTAAAAAAAGTCAGGAATGCTTTAATGAATAAGCCTGCCAAGGAATCAATTGCTAATATTGATTTTGAAAGCGAAGTATTTTATAAAGCAGATGATGAGCCCGAATTAATTTTTGCCCAAAACTTTACAGAAGCGGGTGGCAAATTTATTTTTTGTGAAGACAATGCCGTGCTTATCGATAACTTAGATTTCGTAGTTAAAGAAAGTGGCTGGACATCAGGTTTAGCCTGCGAAGAAAGCATCATACAAGAATTATTAGGCATTGCCGAAGTTACATTTTCTGATAAATATACCGCAGAAACACCAATAGTAGTATGCAGTTGCGAAAGCTTAATTGCACGCACTGGAAGTATTATGGTTTCATCAAAACATGGCTCAAGTAAAGCTGCCTTGTTAAATGCAAAAATTTTAGTGGTGGTGGCTTTTACCAATCAAATGGTAAACGATATGAAGGAGGCCTTAAATGTGGTTAGAAAAAAATATAACGGTAGTTTTCCAAACTTACTTTCTATGATCACAAATCCCATCAACCAAAACAGCGAAAGCCCTTCACAAGAATTATATGTTCTTTTAATTGAAAGCGAAGAAGAGTAATAAAACTAAAAAAAACAAATTGGAAAACTGGACCAAAATACACGAAACAAGTGATTTACAATATGCCGAATTATTAAAGTCAGTTTTACTGAATGAAGATATCGAAGCTGTAACGATGAATCAAAAAGATAGCAGCAATATTATTTTTGGTACAGTATCCTTATATGTTCCAAACGATTTAGTAGAAAAGGCAAAAGCTATTATTGAGTCGCAAGCCAATGAGTAATTTTTGGCAAAGAACGATTACGGGTATCGCTTATGTGGTGGTCCTTTTAGGAATGTCTTTTTACCATCCAATCACCTTGGGTATCTTATTTTTAACCATGACCATCATTGGATGTAATGAGTTTTATACTATTGCCATTAAAGGTGATAATTTGCCTCAAAAAATAATGGGCATTTTAATAGCCGCAAGTGCTTTTTTGTTAAGTTTCCTTACTGTCTTTTATGAGTTGCCACCTAAGTTTATGGCATTGCTTATTCCATTGATATGCATCGTATTTATTGGCGAATTATATCGTAAAAAAAGCAATCCATTTAGGCAAATTGCCTTTACTTTACTAGGTATTATTTGGGTAGGTTTACCTATGAGTTTAATCCCATTTTTAGTAGGTGTAAAATCAGGTTTTCATCCCGAATTATTAGCCGGATGCTTTTACCTGGTTTGGGCTAATGATACAGGTGCTTATTTATTTGGCAGAAAATTAGGAAAGAACAAACTATTTGAGCGCATTTCGCCAAAAAAAACTTGGGAAGGTGCTGTGGGCGGTGCAATTTTAGCTTTAGCCTTAAGCTATCCAATTGCACAATTTTACACTATAATTTCATTCACCGATTGGGCCATTTTGGCAGCAATAACAGTTCTTACGGGCAACTACGGCGATTTGGTAGAATCACTCTATAAACGAAGTAAAAACATTAAAGATTCTGGCACACTTTTACCAGGACATGGCGGTATTTTAGATCGTATTGATAGCTTATTGATGGTAATTCCATTTGTGTTTGTGTATTTGTATTTGACTGTGTAACAAATAATCATTTTACTATAGCAAGAGTAAATGCGAAATATATAGCTTAATTAAAAAAAGTTAAGCAAAACCTATTCCTTTAATTATTTCCTATCTTTGAAAGTATTATTTAAAAAATGATGTTCAAAAAACTTTTATTGATTATTGCTATACTTTTTGCCTACACAGCAAATAGCTTTGCCTCCTACCTGCTTATCCCCATGGATACGGAGCAAAAGAATCATCTTAAAGCCTATGGAATTGCTTATTGGACTTTAAAAAATGATGTTGAAATAAGTTGGTTACTGAATTACCGCGGAGGTAGTTTTATGATAAAAAACATCAAAGCCATTGAAAACGAATGTTTAATTAGAGGCGTTTCTTATGAGGTAATTGCCGATGCTAAATCTACCGCTATATTACAAGAAATAGCCAATCCAGAAGCCAATATGGATGAAGTGAAACTGGAAAAAGCACCTAAAGTTGCCGTGTATTCTCCAAAAAACAAACTACCTTGGGATGATGCAGTAACCATGGTACTTACCTATGCCGAAATTCCTTATGAAGTGGTGTACGATGAGGAAGTACTATTAGGAAAACTGCCTATGTACGATTGGTTACATTTACATCACGAAGATTTTACAGGCCAATATGGTAAGTTTTATGCCATGTACCGCAATGCCGCATGGTATCAAGAAGAACAACGATTAAGTGAAGCAACTGCCAACCGTTTAGGATTTAAAAAAGTATCGCAATTGAAATTGGCGGTGGCGCAAAAAATAAGAGATTTTACAGCTGGTGGAGGTTTTCTTTTTGCCATGTGTTCTGCCACCGATAGTTATGATATTGCGCTATCAGCAGAAGGAGTTGACATTTGCGAAAGTATGTTTGATGGCGATGGAAGTACGCCAAATTATAGTACCAAAATTGATTATACCAAAGGATTGGCATTTCAAAATTATAACTTAGTGACAAATCCAATGGAGTATGAGTTTAGTAATATTGATGTAAAAGTACCACGAACAGTGCCCCAAAAAAATGATTTATTTGTACTCTTCGATTTTAGCGCAAAGTGGGATCCAGTGCCAAGTATGTTGTGCCAAAATCATGAAAATATCATCAAAGGTTTTATGGGTCAAACAACTGCTTTCAACAAAAATATTATTAAGCCTGGTGTATTAATTATGGGCGATAATAAATCATTAAATGAAGCACGTTACATCCATGGCGAGTTTGGCAAAGGAACATGGACCTTTTACGGTGGGCATGATCCAGAAGACTACCAACATTATGTAGGTGATCCACAAACCGATTTAAGTTTGCATCCCAATTCTCCTGGTTATAGATTAATTTTAAACAATATTCTATTTCCTGCAGCTAAAAAGAAAAAGCAAAAAACTTAGATTTAAAGAGGCGCAGTGAATTTTAATAACAACCCTAAACACATTCATAAACAAATAAAATTTACTGTGCTTTTTACAGCACTAGTTTTACTTTTATTAAAGTTGATTTATCCCGAGCCCAATGTATTATCGTGGGATGTTTTTGGTTATTATCTATACTTACCCGCCAAATTCATTTATCATGATCCCTATTTATTAAATCAAGATTGGCTTAATCAAATTGTAGCGCAATACGAGAGTACCGCTACATTGTATCAAATTAATCAACATCCCGAAACTGGCAATTGGATTATTAAATATAGCGCGGGGATGTCGTTTTTATATGCACCTTTCTTTTTTATTGCACACTGGCTTGCGCCTGTGTTAAATTATAAACAAGATGGATTTAGTGCCATTTATAGAGTGATGATTGAAGGCGGTATGTATTTATTTAGTTTGATTGGACTATATTATTTACTTAAAATTTTGTTCACGTTTTTTGAATCAAAAATTGCAATCATTACTTTCTTATTAATTGTGTTTGCAACCAACTACATGCAGCTTACAGTGCAGTATTCCTTACTCACACATGTTCCAATTTTTACCTTATATACAGTTTTAATTTATTACACCATTCAATGGGATAAAAATAAACAATGGAAAAACCTTTTTGTAATTGCATTTAGCTGTGGTTTAATTACACTTATAAGACCAAATGAGATCATTTGTATATTTATACCACTACTCTGGAACATCAATAAGATTGGTAGTTTAAATGCGAAAGTTAAATGGCTTTTTACTTCATTTCCAAAACTCATGTTGAGTTTATTTCTATTTGCAATTCCTATTTTAATTCAAATGTGGTATTGGAAAAAAGGGACCAATCATTGGTTATACTACAGTTATCAAAACCCTGGCGAAGGCTTTGATTTTTTAACACCATATACATCACAATTTTTATTTAGTTTTAGAAAAGGTTGGTTTGTATACACCCCATTGGCTTTTATTGCAATACTAAGTCTTGTAAATGTTTATCGTAAAAATAAATCCATTTTTTGGGCCATCTTAATTCCAAGTGTCCTGGCTGTTTACATCGTTTCAAGTTGGTCGTGTTGGTGGTATGCAGGCGGCAGTTATAGTCAAAGAGCAATACTTTCTATTTATCCTTTGCTTGCCATAAGCCTAGGCTATGGCTTAAACTCCCTATTTTCTAAATTTAAGGTTGTTTCCTCAATTGCATTTATGCTTTTGTTATTGCTCAATATTTTTCAAGCATGGCAATTTAAATACGATATTTTGGATCATGAACGAATGACTTTTACCGCCTACAAAAAAATATTTCTTAAAACTGTAAAACCAGCTGATACTGAAAAGTTAATGCTTGTAAACAGAAGTGCGGATGAAAATGAGCCTTTGATAAACCCTGAGAACTATCAAGAAAAAACTATTGCTTCGTTTCAATACAAAACACCTCCAAAAGGTAAGGAATATGTGCATTGCAACATATTGGGAAAAGATGATAGCCTCTCTCTTGTGATGAATGAAACCAATGAATTTGTTGATGGAGTTACGCAACAATATTTTAAAATTACTAACAAAGACCATTTTTGGATTAAAGTAGGCGTAGATATTTTTATTCCCGAAAATTTCACTGCCGAAAGTCCTCGAATTGTAACCCATTTTAATCATGGTGAAAATGGCACCTATAAATACAGGAATAAGTATTTGCTTAAAGACGACTTAAAAATTAATCAATGGAATCATATTGAATATTACTATCTAACACCAGAAGTAAGGTCTGTAAAAGATAATTTCTCCGTTTATTTATGGCATCCATCAAAGGAAAAAGTATATATCGATAATTTTAATATTTCTGTTTTAACGCCTTTTAATTAATGAAAATTTTTAAAGTTATTTCTTTATTTCTTCTATTTGGATTACAAAGCATCAAAGCCCAACACTTTATTGAATCGGATATTTGGCTTGCTGATATAAGAATCAATGAAGGCAATATTTACTTTGGTGCTGCAAAAAATATTACCAATGCCATCGGATATGATAGCCAACCTTTTTTTCTGAATGACTCAATCTTGCTTTACACGCATATTGGTGAAGATTTACAAGCCGACATTTATCAATACCATCTCAAGAAAAAGGCCAACTCAAAATATACCAATACAAAAGAAAGCGAATATTCTGCCAAACTACTTCCCAATAACAATGGTATCTCTGTGGTTGAAGTAGAACAAGATTCGGCACAAAGAATTTGGACGTTTGATTTAAATGGAAACAAAGGCAAAGTATATGTTCCAAAAGTTGATTCTGTAGGCTATTACGCATGGTTGAACGACACCAGCTTTGCAGCTTTTATTTTAACCGAGCCGCCTAGCTTACAAATTTGCAATACATATAATAACAAAACAAAAACGATAGCTACCAATATTGGCCGCTGTTTGCAAGTTTCATCTTTCGGAAATCTATATTTTACTAGCCTAGAAAAAGACAGTGTGCGTTGGCTTTGTCGTACAGAAAACAATGGTTCAATAACCAAATTAATTGAGTTTTACAATGGTGTTGAAGACTTTGTTATTAGCAAAAACAACCTAATATTTTGCTGTAAAGATGGAATGATTTATTATTCCGACAGTCAATTTAATTTAGGTTGGCGACTATGCGGAAACTTTGATGCAATGGGCGTTAAAAACATTAATAGAATAGCCCTAAGTCCAGATAATAAGCGCATTGCGTTGGTTAATATTTCAACTGAAAAAAAATAATTCGCATATCCTTTATATTAGCGTCAATAATTGTATTTATTTAATTTAATTTGAATTTTTAGGTTGGTACGTGTCGGCAAAATGCAGCAATAGCAGCCGTTGCAGAGCATTGACTACAAAACTAATACATTTAGCAGAATATTTAGCAAATGCGAACAATGATCTGCGGTGGCATCTCCTATGTTTGCAAAATATCTTAATTAGTATTAAATTTATTTAAAAAAGTGAAAAGGATGAGAGTAAATAGGCATCTAAACTATTCAAGAAATAAGTTCTCGCTCAGAAATTACCTCATCCTTTTTTATCTCTTAGAGTTTGAACAGAATGTAAGGAAATTACTATATGTAGTTATCCAGAATATCCAACCAGGAGACAAGACGAAGGGAGATTACTCACTTTTAATATTAACTATTTAACTTTTAAAAGGATGAAAAAAGTAATTAAACAAGTTGTGGGCATTGACGTTGCTCAGAAAGAATTAGTGGTAACTATAGGTAAATTGTATGACGATTTGTCAACCGATTTAATAGCCTATAAAGTTTTTAAAAACACAACCAAAGGATTTGAAGCTTTAGTTTCATGGGTAAAAAAGCTTACTCAAGATGATGTTGAGGCTCGTTATGTAATGGAAGCGACAGGAGTTTATCATGAAAAGTTAGCTTATTTTTTGTTAGATTTTAAAAAGGCCATAAGTATTATTTTGCCTAATAAAATCAGTAATTATATAAGGACTTTAGAAGTAAAAACAATAACAGATAAAAGCTGTTCACAAGCAATAGCTCAATTCGGTTTGGAAAGAAAATTAGACAATTGGAACCGCCCCAATCCAGTATTAAAGAGTCTAAAACAACTCACCAGAGAAAGAGATCAAATAGTAGATGAACGTAGTGCAATAAAGAATCAAATACATGCAGAAAATACAGAGTCTGAGCCTAATCAATCAAGTATAAAAAGAATGAATCAACGGATAAAATTGTTAAGTAAACAGGAACAGGAAATAAAAGTTGAAATCAATCAGTTAATTGCATCGGATAAAGAATTAAATAGACATGTAAAGCAAGCCACAACCATACCAGGAATAGGATTATTAACAGCTTCTATAATCTATGCAGAAACAAATGGTTTTGAATTAATAAGGAATAAAAAACAACTAACAAGCTTTGCTGGTTTGGATGTTATAGAAAAGCAATCAGGAACATCTATAAAAGGAAAAACACACATATCAAAAAAAGGGAATAGGCATTTGAGAAAAGCAATGCATTTGCCCGCTCTTTCTGCTATTAAACACGATATGAGATATAAAGATTTATTTGTAAGACTAGTCGGTAAGCATGGTGTCAAAATGAAAGCGGTAACAGCAGTTCAGCGAAAACTATTAGAATTAACATACATTCTTCATAAAAACAACTCAACTTACAATAAACTTACAAGAGAGCAATGTGAATCAGTAGAAAATGAAAGAGAGCAATTACTAGTAATTGCCCCCTTTTGAAACTAGCTCTTGGCTGTTTGAAATACAAAAATAATTATTTTATTTGGAAATTAACACAGAATCTGAGCGTCCTAATGCTTTGATGCCAATTGCCGTGTTTTATCGATTCCACGAATTTTTTGCTTACTTTTTTTTCGTAAAAAAGTAAGTTTTGCGAGAACTAAAGCTATTTAGAACTTCCTAATTTATTAGCAAAATGAGTTGGAAACCAATATTCAGTTAGAATGTAAGCGATATACTTGTAGTATGATTTAATTTTTATCTTTTCTTATACAAAAAACGGATAAGCATAAAAAATAATTAATCAAACACCTCTTCTGTTTCTCCTTCAACCATACTTACGTAACTTCTGAATCTGGTAAAAGGAATTTCATTTTTTTCTACAGCACCTTTAATGGCGCATCCCGGTTCATTTAAATGCAAACAATTATTAAATCTACATTGATTTAATCTTGCCCTAATCTCAGGAAAATAATGCCCTAACTCATATTTATTCATATCAATCAATCCAAACTCCCTTATACCAGGCGTATCTATAATAAAAGTATCTACACCAATAGGATGCATTTCAGCAAAGGTTGTAGTATGTTTTCCCTGCAAATGAACTGTAGAGGTGGCTGCTGTTTTTATGTTTAAATCACTATTAAGCTCGTTTATTAATGTTGATTTGCCGGTGCCTGAATGACCAATTAACAAACTCACTTTGCCTTGTAATTTTTCTTTTAAGCTTTCTACATCATCTTTATTTAATGCCGAAATTGAAGTGGTCTCATACCCAACACTTTCGTACGTTTCGCGCATTTCTTGGGCAAGAATTGTATCTTTCTCATCCCAGGCATCTTTTTTATTAAATATAATATAAGCTGGAATGCCATATGCCTCTGCAGTTACCAACATCCTATCAATAAATCCAAATGGTGTTCTAGGATTGCTAACCGTTACCATTACATAAACCTGATCAACATTGGCCGCAAGCACGTGCGACTTTTTTGAAAGATTAATACTCTTTCTAATAATATAATTTTTTCTGTCTTGAATAGCACTAATAACTCCATGTGCGGTATTCAATTCAATTTCATAATCAACAATATCGCCAACTGCAATAGGATTAGTACTTCGGCTACCTTGCAATCTTATATTGCCTTTCATTCTACATTCCATCACCGTCATATCATGTGTTAAGATGCTATACCAACTACCTGTAGATTTAATAACGCGCGCTTTCATAAGGCAAATTTACTTCAATTATATTTATTAAAGGCACTCTATGACCCATTATTCAACAATAATTTTAAATTTTCTGCCAAATACTATTTAAATAAACACATACTTGCTGCTTATATTAATGTTGTAATTATCTTTGCTACAATGATGACGGCAAAGTCTTTTCAATTAACTACCAAGCAAACCATTTATGGTTTTAGTATATCGCTGCTGCTTTGCATCCTGTTGTCCATTTTCTTACCCAAGTTAGAATCGGAACAAAATCACATAAAAAACTTTGAAAAAAAGTTACATCAAAAGGAAGTAGCCATCGAAAAATTGCTGCTCAACTTTGCCAAGGAAATTGAAGTTTCAAACTATGATGAATTATTCAAAAAACAACTCATTAGCTACAAGTCGTTATACAATACAGATGGTTTTGTATTATTAGTTTATGAAAATGACTCCCTGAAATTCTGGTCAGATAACCACATACCTGTAGAAAATTTTTTACTGAAAATTTGCCTCGATAGTAAAATTGTAAAGTTAAATAATGGCCTTTTTGAAGTAAGAAGGAAAGAGCTAAACAACAAAGTAATTATTGGATTAATTTTAATTAAAAACGATTACTCATTTAACAACGAATATTTAAAAGATGAATATGCCACAGGCTTTAATTTGCCTGCCAATACAAACATTTCAGAAACTAAAAGTAATTCCGTTAATGATGTTTTTAGTAAAGAAAAACATTATCTTTTTACACTCAATAAAGTTGAACATGAAGCGCATTTGTGGATGGAGTATGTTCAAATTATTTGCTTTTTAATTTGTTTAATTTTTTTGGTTTTATTGATTGAACAAAGCTGCTTTCGATTATTTCATCAGTATGGATTTTATTCCTATTACCTTTGTTTTGGTGTTTTGCTTGCCCTTATACGTATTGGATTATTAAAACTTGGTTTCCCCGAGGCACTGTACAATACCGAACTTTTTAGTCCTTCAATTTATGCCCATACAGCCTATATTCCTTCCTTGGGCGATTTGCTTTTGCATGCTGCACTTTTGGCTGCTTATTTTTATGGATTATATGCGCATATTAAAAGTAACTTAAATTCAGAAAAGCAAAATTACAAAGTGCTTTCAGGGCTCAACTTAGCCTTTGCCTTGCTCACAGTGCTTAGCATTAACGTAATCATAAGTTTGGTAAATGATTCAAAAATTAATGTAAATGTAAACAACCTTATTTCTTTAAATGCTTACAGTTACTTAGGCTATATTAGCATTGGTTTATTGCTAACATCGCTCTATTATGTTGGGCAGGTGCTTATTATTCAGCAGAAAAAATATAACATTAAAATTGTGAGTGGCTTTTTTGCGCTGGCATTAGTATTGTGTGCAACATTCCTTTTATTACATGTTTCTTTGCAATATGTGCTCATTCCCTTGGCTTGGTTTGCTTTACAGGAAGTATTAGAATACAATACTTTTACCAGCAATTACACTACTAAATCTATCTTTTATCTTACCCTAGCTAGCGTATTTACCACAATAATTATTCGCAACGAAATAAGCCTAAGTAATGAACAAAAATTAAAATTTTTAGCCGAAAACCTTGCAATTGAGCGCGATCCTGTTGCCGAATTTTTGTCAATTGATTTAAAAGAAAAAATACCAAAAGATTCACTTTTAATTAATTCACTTTTATCAAACAATACCGAAGAAAATACTTTTCTAAACAGACTTAAACAAAAGTACTTTAATGGTTATTGGGAAAAATTCGATATCAGTTTTTATGCTTATGATTCGCTTTGTAATCCAATTTCTAAATCGCCTGGCGCTGTATTTGATAAATATAGTTTTTTTGAAGATCTATTCAAAAAAAACAACAACAAAAACTTCTGTTATTTACCTGCCGAGAAAAGCGCTAAATCTGGTTTTTTATTAAAATATGAATTATATAAAAACGTAAACAACAAACCTAAATTTATTGCGTATGTTTTTATTGAAGCCGATTCAAAATATCTTTCTGATGAAATTGGATTTCCATTATTGTTGTTAGATAATACAGTAGATAATCAAAAAGAATTTTCCAATTTATCTTTTGCCATTTATAGAGATAGCCTTTTAAGTAAACATCATGGAAAATTTATATACAACTCATTGCTTTCTTTTTACGACAAAGCCAATAGAAATAAAAGCAATGTATTCTTCGATTTTAGAGAGTATAAACATTTTGGTCTTAAAACAAATTCAAGCACCTATATTGTAAGTATTAAAAATGAAAACTGGTTCAATGCACTTACGTTTTTTTCGTACTTATTTTCAATTTATTCATTGCTATTTTTGTTATTGATTGCATTAGTAAATCCTAATCGATTTTTATCATTAAAAAAATATACATTACGCAACAGAATTCAATCTTTGCCTATAGTTATGGTGCTTGTGGCGCTAATACTTTTTGGTGCAGGAACTGTATATTTTATTGTAAAACAATACGAGCAAAAAAATGCCGAAAATCTTACAGAGCGCTTGCAATCTGTTCTTCGAGAAATTGAATATAAATTAGGCGATGAAAATAGCATCTCTTTTTCGTCTGAAGATTACCTTACTTATATTCTTTCCAAATTCTCAAATGTATTTTTAGCTGATATTAATTTGTACGATCCCGATGGAAATTTAATAGCACTCTCAAGACCAAAAATTATTGAAGAAGGATTGATCTCTGCAAAAATGAATCCTGAGGCTTACTTGCAAATGGTAATTAACAAACAAGCCCAATTTATCAATAAAGAACAAATAGGAAATCTAAATTACTTATCTGCTTACATCCCATTTGTGAACAGAAACAACAAACTCATGGGCTATTTAAATATCCCCTATTTTGCGAAACAAACAGAATTAGAAAATGAAATCTCAACACTTTTAGTAACGCTCATTAACATCTATGTTTTTTTAATTGTAATTTCATTATTAGTAACATTATTTATTGCCAACAGAATTACAGGCCCATTGCAAATGTTGCAGCAGAAGCTCGCCAATATTAGCTTAGGAAAAAAGAATGAAACAATTGAATGGAACAATAAAGATGAAATTGGTAACTTAATTATAGAATATAACAGAATGATTTTAGAATTAAGTGAAAGTGCAGAAAGATTAGCTAAAAGCGAAAGAGAAAGTGCTTGGCGCGAAATGGCTAAACAAGTAGCGCATGAAATTAAAAACCCACTTACACCTTTGCGACTTAATGCACAATTAATTCAACGGGCTTACCAAGAACAAAGTCCACAATTTGATGAAAAATTTAAAAAGTTTACAACCATGCTTATCGAACAGGTGGATACGCTAGCACAAATAGCAAACGAGTTCAGCAACTTTGCAGTGATGCCAAAACCTAAACTTACTAAAGTAAACTTAAGCGATGTAATACAAAATGCTGTAACACTCTTTAGAACAACTACCGCCAGTGAAATAAACTTTAATTTATTAACCGATAATGATATTATTGATGCAGATAAAGAACAATTATTGAGGGTATTCAACAACCTCATTAAAAATGCACTGCAAGCCATTAATGACGAAAAAAATGGAGCTATTGAAATCAATCTTAAAAAAGAAAAAAATGGGTTGCTAGTTCAAGTTATCGACAACGGCATTGGTATGAATGATGAACAGAAAAAAATGATTTTTGTGCCTAATTTCACAACTAAAACCGGAGGAATGGGCTTAGGGCTAGCAATGGTAAAAAGTATACTCGAAAATATTAATAGCACCATCTCTTTTTCCTCTATTGAAAATGAAGGCACTGTCTTTGAATTAAGATTTCCACTTCAACAAAAAAATTGAACTTTAATTATGCAACTATTTTACCAACCAAACCTTGAGCTAAATACAACTCAACTTCTTAATGAAGAAGAATCAAGGCACTGCGCCCAAGTATTGCGGCTAAAAACAGGCGATATAATACATATTACCAACGGCCATGGAAGTCTTTTTGATGCAGAACTTATAGAGGTAAATCATAAAAAATGTGTCATTGCAATCACAAAAGAAATTAAAACCATTAAACCACTTAATTATAGCTTACATCTTGCAATAGCGCCTACCAAAAATATGGATCGTATGGAATGGTTTGTAGAAAAAGCTATTGAAATGGGAATTGACGAAATTACGCCTTTAATTTGCTCAAGGTCAGAACGCAAAGAAATTAAAACAGAACGATTAAAAAAAGTGGCCATATCAGCCATGAAACAATCACTTAAATACTTTATCCCACAAATCAATGAAGCTATTTATTTCAACGATTTTATCTCAAAAACAAAAATTGATAACGCTTTTATTTGCTTTGGCGAGGCCCCTCAAAACAATCAACTACATACATTTCAAACCAATCAAAAACACAATATTTTTTTAATTGGCCCCGAAGGAGACTTTACTCCAAAAGAAATTATATCGGCCACCGAAAAAGGATACCAGGCACTTAATTTAGGAACATCGCGATTAAGAACCGAAACCGCTGCTATGCATGTGGTAAGCATCGTTAATTTTAAGAATCAAAGTTAATTCATTTAAAATCTCAATGCTTTGTCTTGTGTTCAGCAAATTATGATTTCTTTGCGAAGACCATAAAACGTGTTTTTTTCTTATATTTGCTCCAATTAGGAAAAGTCAATTATTTCAAAAATATAACATGTCAAAAGAAACCTCAAAAGTTATAAGCCCTCCTTTTGAAGATTTTAAACAATTGGTAATTAACGATTACCGTATTGCTGTGGAAAGTCGAGAAGCCAGTTTATTGGGTAGAAAAGAAGTACTTACCGGTAAAGCTAAATTCGGAATTTTTGGTGACGGAAAAGAAGTAGCCCAATTAGCAATGGCCCGCAGTTTTAAAGATGGTGATTTCCGCTCAGGATACTACAGAGATCAAACTTTTATGTTTGCCACGGGCAATCTTACAATACAACAATGGTTTGCTGGTTTATACGCTCATGCCGATGTTAATGCCGACCCAACATCTGGTGGTCGCCAAATGGGTGGACACTTTGCCACACGCAGCTTAAATGATGATGGCACATGGAAAAATTTAACGCAAATAAAAAATTCTTCGGCAGATATCTCTCCTACCGGCGGTCAAATGCCACGTTTATTAGGACTAGCCCAAGCTTCAAAAATTTATAGAAATGTGCCAGGTTTAGAAGGTTTTACAAACTTCTCTAACAAAGGAAATGAAATTGCATTCGGAACGATTGGTGATGCAAGTACTTCCGAAGGTTTATTTTGGGAATCTATCAATGCTGCAGGTGTGTTACAAGTGCCAATGGTAATGTGTGTTTGGGATGATGGACATGGAATTTCAGTACCCAAAAAATATCAAACCACCAAAGAAAGTATTTCTGAAGTACTAAAAGGATTTCAAAAAGAAGCCAACACCAACGGTTTCGAAATATTTAAAGTAAAAGGTTGGGATTATGTGGCATTATGCGAAATCTTCGAAAAAGCCACCTCAATTGCTCGTGAACAACATGTACCTGTGTTAATTCATGTCGAAGAAATTACACAACCACAAGGACACAGCACTTCCGGAAGTCATGAACGTTACAAAAATAAAGAACGTTTACAATGGGAAGCAGACTTCGATTGCATTAAACAAATGCGCGAATGGATGCTTAAAAACGCATTAGCAACTGAAGATGATTTAGCCAATATTGAAAACGAGGCTAAAAACAAGGTAAAAGATGCAAAATCAGCTGCTTGGAAAGCTTTTTTAGATCCAATCAAAACAGAAATAAATACCTTCAACAATTTACTTGATGAAGTCATAAATAAAAGCGAATTCCAATCGGCTTTAACAGAAATAAAATCTAAGTTTAATGCTATACTAGATCCTAGCAGAAGAGATATTCACAGCAATATTAGAAAAGCAATTCGCATCACAAGAACCGAAGGAGATGTTGTAAATAGCGCGCTAAAAAACTTTTATTACCAATCATTAAATGAATGCAATGACAAATACAGCAGTCACCTGCATAGCCAATCAGCGCAAGCTTTAAGTAATATAGAGGCAGTTGCACCTACATACAACGCTGACTCTAAAATGGTAGATGCACGCGAAATTATTCGCGATAACTTCGACTATATTTTAAGCAACAGACCCGAAGTACTTATATTTGGCGAAGATGTTGGCCGCATTGGCGATGTTAATCAAGGCTGCGAAAGATTGCAAGAAAAATTTGGAGAATTGCGCGTAAGCGATGTGGGAATAAGAGAAGCAAGCATTATGGGACAAGGAATTGGCATGGCCATGCGTGGCTTACGACCAATTGCCGAAATCCAATATTTAGATTATTTTTTATACGGCTTGCAAATTTTAAGTGACGATTTAGCAACTCTCCAATATAGAACCAAAGGCGGACAAAAAGCACCTTTAATTATCAGAACACGCGGTCACCGATTAGAAGGCATTTGGCATAGCGGTTCTCCAATGGGAACAATTATTCATGCTTTAAGAGGTATTAACATTTGTGTGCCACGAAACATGACCCAAGCTGCAGGTTTTTATAACTTGCTGTTACAAGGAGACGAGCCCGGTGTTATTGTCGAAACATTAAATGGATATCGTTTAAAAGAAAAAATGCCTAGCAACTTAGGTGAGTTTAAAACTCCTTTAGGCGTTCCAGAAATTTTACGTCAAGGAAACGACATTACTTTAGTTACCTATGGAAGTACCTGTAGAATTGTGGCTGAGGCTTGCGAGCAACTTGAAGCCATAGGAATTAGCGTTGAATTAATTGATGTGCAAACCCTATTACCTTTTGATATCAATCATTTAATTACTGAGTCAATAAAGCGCACAAACAGATTATTAGTAGTTGATGAAGATGTGCCAGGTGGCGCTTCGGCATTTATTTTACAGCAAATAGTAGAAATACAAAATGCCTATCAATACTTAGACGGTAAACCTTCAACGCTTGCTGCTAAACCACACAGACCAGCGTATGGGTCCGATGGCGATTACTTTAGCAAACCTTCGGCAGAGGATGTTTTTGATGCCGTTTATGCCATTATGCACGAAGCCAATCCAAATCAATTCCCTGCCATCTATTAACATTTTATCAATATTAAAAAGCTCCTGCAAATAAATTTCACAGGAGCTTTTTAATATACTTTTTTTAAGTACCTAACAGTTTATTGGTATAGCTATAACAGCAATATAAATCTACTATTTGTTTTACTAATATAACAGCAGTAATACCAAAATAACTTACTCTTTGTTGGTGTTTTCACTACTCTTTGTTGGTGTTATCACTTACTATTTGTTGGTGTTATCACCAACAAAACCTTTGAACCATTTACTTACTCTTTGTTGGTGTTATTACCAACAAAACCTTTGAACTACTCTTTGTTGGTGTTATTACCAACAAAACCTTTGAACTACTCTTTGTTGGTGTTATCACCAACAAAACCTTTAAACCATTTACTCTTTGTTACCACCAACAAAGCATGTTACTATTTGTTGGTGTTTTCACTACTCTTTGTTGGTGTTATCACCAACAAAACCTTTGAACTTACTCTTTGTTGGTGTTATCACCAACAAAAACTTTGAACCATTTACTCTTTGTTACCACCAACAAAGCATGTAACCTGAATCAATTAAGGCTTCTTGTAAGGAGCATAATTTGCATTGATCTTAATATCAAGTTCTTCAGCAATTTTTTCCATTACTACCTTTGGTCTTGCTATTTTATAATCATCTAATCTAACTTTGAAGCTGCTCACTAAATTTACATCTCCACCTTTAACAGTAAAGGTTCCAGGCATAGTAATTACCTTTTCTACACCATGCATAAACATCACACCTGTGCATGTTACTTTATAAACACCATCTTTGCTTAGGTCTGTTTTTTCATTAATTTTTCCTCTAAAAGTAGATTTGGGATACTTTGCACTTTCCATATAATTTTCATTAAAATGCTCTTGCATTAATGGACTTTTAAAAATAAAGCCAGTGTTAGATAATGAAAATTTAATAGAGTCATTGGCAATAAACGAAGTTGAAGTACTGTGTAACGCAGAGATATCTTCAATAGGTGTTGAAGAAAAAAAACTTATTTTAACTTCGTCTTTTTTAGATTTAAATACTTGGGCGTTGATGCTAGAATATCCAGCAAATAAAAGCGCTGTAAAGGCAATGATTTTTTTCATAATTAGTTTAATTTTGGTTTTTAGTTATTATTTCCTCCCTGTTTAAGCCAGGCATCTATTAATTTTATTTCTTTACTATCCAAAGGTTGTTCTGGCGGCATACTTTTATTATCTATTACTAACCTTCTTACCTTTCCTTTATCAACCTGCTTTTTTAAATCTTCAAATATGGTAAAGTCACCTTCATGAAATCCTTGAATATGACAACCAGAAACTGCGCATTTACTTTCAATAATCGGCAAAATATTTTTTTTGTAACTCACTTCAGGCAATGCCGCTGTGGTATCTTTTACTGTTTTTTTACTTGTACCACAGGCAACCACAAACAAACATAGTGCCAATGAAAAATATTTACCATACTTCATATCACATTCAATTTTTAGCGAATATACTAAAATCATATTAAATGAAATATTATACCGATTACACTTTCAGTTTAGTCCAATTGAAGCAGGGCCTTACTTTACTAATTTCAAGCAGTATCGGTATAAAACAAATTTGGGCAATTCCTTATTTCACGCTGGGATAGTGCGATTTGTACGGATTAACACAAAAAAAAGGGATACAAAGTAATTTGTATCCCTTTTTTAATAGCAAGTTTAAATTACTTCTTACCTGGAGCCTTAGCTGCATCTGTTGCTGCTGAAGCCATGTTACGTGTAGCTTTAATAGTTACAACAACCATGTTTGGTGTATCCAACAATTCAATATTATTTACAGCAATTTCAGAAACTCTTATGCTTTTTCCAATATCTAGGTGATCAATTTTAATTTCAATGCTATCTGGTAAATTAGCTGGTAATGCTTTTACTTTCAATTTTCTTACATTCAAAGTTAACTTACCACCCGCTTTAACCCCAATTGAGTTCCCTGTAGTATGTACCGGAATATCAATAAAAACTGGCTTGTTATCGAACATCTCTAAAAAGTCGATATGTACTATTTTGTCATTAATGGCATGAAATTGAATTTCTTGCATCAAGGCCTTGTAGTTTGTGCCATCAATGTTTAAGTCAACTGTTAATACTTCTGGTGTGTAAACCAAAGGTAATAAATCGTTATACTTTACCGAAAAAGTTTTTTGGTCTTTACCTCCGTAAAGCACACAAGGTACAAAGCCTGCATTGCGCACTGCTTTCGCATCTTTTTTCCCTACGCTTGCTCTAGACAAGCCGCTAATAGATACTGATTTCATTTAATTTATTTTTTGTTCAACCTCAGCAAATCCCGCCCTTGCTTTGGTTATATATTATTAATTAATGCGGGTAATTTTTATGATATAAAATAAGAACTTATAGATTCAAAATTATGCACACGCTTAAACACATCTGCAAATAAATCGGCCACCGTTAGCACCTTTATTTTGCCCAAATTCATTTCTGGTTTAAGCGGTATCGTGTCAGTAACTATCAACTCCGTTAACTTAGATTTCTCTATGGTTTCATAAGCTTTGCCAGATAAAATTGGATGGGTGCAAACTGCTCTAACGCTGTTAGCGCCCTTATCCATCATAATGTCACAAGCCTTAGCCAAAGTGCCTGCGGTATCTACAATATCATCTATCAACACAATATCTTTACCTTCTACATCACCTATCAAAGTCATGCTTTCAATTTTGTTGGCCACCTTGCGTTGTTTATAGCAAATTACAATATCGCAATTTAAATATTTTGCATACGCATTTGCTCTTTTAGAACCTCCCATATCTGGGGCTGCAATGGTTAAGTTGGGTAAATTTAAAGATTGTATATAAGGCAAAAATATGCTAGAAGCGTACAAATGATCTACTGGCACATCAAAAAATCCTTGTATCTGATCTGCGTGCAAATCCATCGTGATAATACGTGTAACTCCAGCAGAGCTCAACAAATTAGCAACTAATTTAGCACCAATAGCAACTCTAGGCTTATCCTTTCTATCCTGTCGAGCAAAACCAAAATAAGGCATCACCGCTATAATTTGATTGGCCGATGCCCTTTTTGCGGCATCAATCATCAACAACATTTCAAATAAATTATCTGTGGGCGGAAAAGTAGATTGTATAATAAAAACATCCGCACCCCTTACTGTTTCTTCAAATGAAGGTTGAAACTCACCATCACTAAATCTCGAAACAGTCATTTTACCTAAATCTTGCCCATAACTCAACGCTATGTTGCTCGAGAGGTACATCGATTGTGTGCCTGAGAATATTTTTACTTGAGATTCCATGGTTATGTGCCGAAAAAAGGAGTGCAAATGTAGCTTTTTTTATTCAAAAATAAAAAGAATTATACAGCAAAAATTGGAATTTCGCAGCACGATTTTTTAGTAGACAACCATAGCGGCAAATCCTTAATTGATAAAAATCTTAATATTCTTACTTTAAATGGCTTTTTACCGACTAAAGCATACCAACGCAAGTTATACCAATTATATTTATTAAATAGCCCAAAGCTTTTTAATAAATTTACAATGGTTAATGCCGATACAACTTGATACTAGTAAAATAAGGCTTGGACGCAATTGGACTAAATTGAAAGTGTAATCGGTATTATTATATCATTTACTAGCACGAGTCTTCATACTATACCTGGCGCGAGTCTTCAGACTTGTGCCCAATAAATAATTTTACAGATTGCAAAAATGCAAATTACTGTGGTAAAACAGGTCACCTTTACTAGTCCTCGTTCCGAAACTTCGGAAGCAACGAGGACTCCAAGTCCTTTCACAATTTAAAACAAATGCGAAATACCTGTTAAAATAAAAGTCCATATCACCATCGAAACACACAAATACAACAATACCTTTTGGCGATTCTGAATAAACTTTTCATTAATTCTTTCGGCAATAAATACGCCTAATGGCAATGATAACAGAGGGGTTAAAAAGGCAATTCCGTTCAATCCATATTTTTGCATTAAACGCACAATCATCCTATTTCTTTTAGTAAATACAGCTTTTTTTTTAACGGGCGCCTTTACAACTTCATGGTGCTTTTTATTGTGAAGATGCTTTTTATACGTTTTTAATAAGTAGTCTAAACTATATAAATAAATCGTTATACCTGTACAACCTCCTATAATTCCACCTAATATAGTTTGATAAAATTCGGCACCAGCTGCCACAGAAGCAGGAATAGCAATTACAGGCTTTACAGCACAGCCTAAAGCAATACCCAATATTTTAAGAAATACAAAACCCAAAATTACGATTTCACTCCATATGCCAAGTCGCCTGCATCGCCCAATCCTGGCACAATATACGACTGTACAGTTAATTCATCATCTACAGCACCAACCCAAACAGTAGTGTTTTCGGGCATATTTTTTTCAACATATTGCAATCCTTCTTTACTGGCAATTGCGGCTACAATGTGTATGTGTTTTGGTGTTCCTTTACTTAATAATCCCTTAAATGCTAAAACCATTGAAGAACCTGTGGCCAACATAGGATCGGTTAGTATTAAAATTTTGCCATCTAAATCGGGGCTCGATAAATATTCAATCGCTATTTCAAATGAATTGTCCTTATGATGCTTTCTGTAGGCAGAGATAAAAGCATTTTGAGCTCTATCAAAATAATTTAACACCCCTTGATGCAATGGTAAACCAGCTCTTAAAATGGTGCCAATAACAATCTGATCATCTATAACACCAACCTCTGCTTCACCAAGAGATGTTGTTACAGAAGATATTTTATAGCTTAAATCCTTACTTAATTCATAAGCCATTATTTCACCCATCCTTTCCAGATTTCTTCTAAAGCGCATACTGTCTGTTTGTATAGACGCATCTCTTATTTCAGCTACAAATTGATTAAAAATTGAATTTGTTCTTCCTATGATATTTGCCATAATGTATCTTTTCTATAATTAACTATTTATGAATTTCGAATTTTGAACAATACAACTCTTGTGCATTGTATACTTTTAGTAAATAAAGGCCATCGGTAAATTCTTGAACATCAATCTCTAATTGATTTGGTGAAACTTGTCCACTCATTTTTAATTTGCCAGTGATATCAAATATTTGAAAGTTAGCATTGTTTTTAATGCCATTTACATTTACTTTATTTTGCGCAGGATTTGGACTAATAATTAGTTTGTTTGAAGGCACAATTTCTTTTACTGATAAAGTGTTTGGTAAATTATGATCACCAGGACTGAGTGCGCCACCTGTAGGAAAATTAAAACTGATTTCTAAGGCATCGAAAGTTCCACTTACACCTGTACCAATTAAGTCGCCACAATACCAAGCTGCGGCTGAGTTGGCCACATTATTTCCATAAAATCTAACTGCTGCATCTGGTGTGCCATTGCTTTGCGCAATCACAGCTGAAGAATACAAAACAGCAGCAGTTGAACCTCCAGAAATCCATCCAAATGAATCTACAATAGTAGCACCAGCAGGCAACTCCAAAGTACCATCATTATTTGCATCATAATCTAAACCATAAATAATAGGCGTTATGCTATAAACCAATAGGAAAGTACTACTGCCATTTTCTATAATACCTCCCGGTATGCCAAAAATAAGTGTATCTCGCAAAAGGGTTGGTGCAGCTATTGTATAACCCAATGAGGTACCAATAAAATACAAGCCATTGCTTCCTAAAGTAATATTATTTAATCTTATCACTAAATCTGCGTTGCCGGCACTTGCTGAATCGCCTTCTAAAATTAATAAGTAAGTATTTGAAATCAAACTTCCGGGAGTGCCTTTCAATTCAATAAATTCGAAAGGATTATCGTTTCCTGGCGGATTTACTTTAACCTCGTTCAATAATAATTGCGCATTGGCGTTCAGTAAAAATACCAATTGAAAAGCAAGAATAAATAAAAGATTTTTTGATTTCATGTATATTAGAGTAGATGTTGCAAATATGAGCAATATTTCGGTTCTTGGGTTATGCTTTACAGGAATTATTTTAGTATTAAACATTTTTGGCATACATTTTATTTAAATTTGAATGAAAGTATGATTTTGTTAATATTTTTGCACTTTAATGAATTATGAAGTTTAATTTTTTTCTATTCCTGCTTAGTTTTCTTTGGGCTAATGTGCTTATCGCACAGGACAAAGATCAATTAAATTATACTGATAGCAAAGGTCTAAAACAAGGATTATGGCGTAAAACCAATGAATTGGGTCAGCTAAAATATGAAGGTACTTTTAAAGATGGAAAGCCAACAGGGCACTTTACTTATTATTACACCGGTGGTCAAAAAAAAGCAGAAACAGATTATTTTAAAAATGGTGATTTAGCCAAAACAATCATCTTCCATGAGGTTGGAGGTGTTAAAGCAAAAGGAAATTATCTTAAAGAAAAAAAAGACAGTACCTGGAGTTTTTATGATGAAAAGGAAAGGTTAACCTCTGTAGAGAATTATAAAGACAATAAAAGACATGGTAAATCATTTATCTTCTACGAAAGTGGTAAAAAATTTGAAGAAAGCGAGTGGGTAAATGATGTTAAAAGCGGTTTAAATACTCAGTTCTACGAAAATGAAAAGAAAAAAGAAGAAGGCATTTTAAAAGATGGGCGATATGAAGGAAAAGTAACACGCTATCATGATACCGGTGAAAAAAGTGCTTATGGTTCCTATGTCAATGGCGCACAAGTTGGCGATTGGTTTTACTATGACGACAGAGGATTTCCATCATTTAAAGAAACAATCAAAAAAGGCGAAAGAATAAATTTTAAATATTATAATGGTACCTTTGATGAAGAATATCCTAATGGTATTCCAAAATTACATATTACCTATAAAAATTCAAAAAAGAATGGGCCTTTTATAGAATATTATCAAAAAGGCGAATACAAATTAGTGCCCAAGAAAAACGATGATGGTGCAGAAGGAGAGGTAGAAAGAGTTTTAATAGGCACACAAGTAAAAGTAGAAGGGCATTATGTTGATGATCAATATGATGGATTAATCATTTTTTATACTCCTGAAGGCAAAATCGAAAAGAAAGAAAATTATTCAAAAGGGGTATTGTTAAACAAAAAATAAATTGAGCAAAAAAGGCAAAATATTAGTAGCAATGAGTGGCGGTATAGATAGTTCTATTGCCGCTTTAATGCTTCATGACCAAGGGTATGAAGTAATAGGAATTACCATGAAAACATGGGATTATGAAAGTAGTGGCAGTAGTAAAAAAGAAACCGGATGTTGTAGCTTAGACTCCATTAATGATGCGCGTTTGCTGGCGGTAAATGCAGGCTTCCCGCATTACATTTTAGATATAAGAAGCGAATTCGGCACTAATATTATCGATAATTTTGTTGATGAATACTTGGCTGGTAGAACACCTAACCCTTGTGTATTGTGTAATACGCACATAAAATGGGAAGCATTATTAAAAAGAGCTAATCAACTCGATTGCGAGTTTATTGCCACTGGGCATTATGCTAAAATCAGACATGAAAATAACAGATATATAGTGTCAAAAGGCCTTGACGATAGCAAGGATCAGAGCTACGTGTTGTGGGGTTTAACACAGGAAAGTTTAAAAAGAACAATTTTTCCTTTAGGTGCCTATCGCAAAAGCGAAATAAAAAAAATGGCCGAAGACTCTGGATATATTGATTTGGCAAACAAAAGCGAAAGTTACGAGATCTGTTTTGTACCCGATAACGACTATCGCGCGTTTTTAAAACACAAGGTTGAAGGGCTCGAGGACAAAGTAAATGGCGGTAATTTTATACATACCAGCGGTGCCATGTTAGGCAAACATAAGGGCTATCCTTTTTATACTATTGGGCAACGAAAAGGCTTAGAAATTGCTGTGGGTGAGCCTTTATTTGTTACAGAAATTATACCCGAAACCAATACAGTAATGTTAGGAAGTAAAGAGGATTTAGAAAGGCAGGAAATGACGGTTAGAAATTTTAATTTAATCAAGTATCCTGATCTAAAAGAACCTAAAGATTTCTTAACAAAAATAAGATACAAAGATGCAGGTGCGTTGGCCTCAGTGCGACAACAAGATGATAAATTAAAGGTGCTATTTTCGAAAAAGGTAACAGGTGTAGCGCCCGGGCAATCTGCTGTTTTTTATGAAGGCGATGATTTGGTAGGTGGTGGCTTTATAGAACGTGCAATCATTTGATGAATGTTAAATTCAAAAAATAAATATAAACCTGCCATAGCAATCATTTTTATTGCTTTCGCGATATTTATTTTTTCGTGCAAAAAAGATAAAGAAGTAATTGTTATTGATTTGGGGTACAACTATTTTCCCGATAAAAAAGGAACATACGTAATTTATCAGGTCGACTCTTTATTTTACAATGATTTTACATCAACAATAGATACTTTTCAATTTCAAATCAAAGAAAAAATTACCGAAAATTTTAACGACTTAAGCAATAGAGTTACACAAAAAATAGAAAGGTTTTATCGCCAAAATTCAACGCAGGATTGGCTCATTAAAGATGTATGGTTTGCCAACAGAACAAGCAATACAGCCGAAAAAGTAGAGGAAAATATCAGGTTTGTAAAAATAGTATTTCCTCTTAAAAAAGAAACAAGTTGGAATGGCAACAGATTTAATAATTTGGGGATAAAAAATTACACTTTAAGTAAAATAAATGAACCCTTAATTTTAGGCAGTTTAAATTTTGATAGCACCATATACATCAGCCAGTCGGCCGACAGTAATTTAATTGAAAAAAAACTGGCCTACGAGATTTATGCAAAAAATGTAGGCCTTGTATTTAAAAAGGAATTGAACATCTCCGACAAGGACTCTGTAATAAACTACATTTTACCTATTGAATTACGCGCCAACAGCGGATTTGATTTAACCTACCGAGCTATCGATTACGGTATTGAGTAAACCATCAACACTTTGTTAATTTCTTGTTTGATAAGTATGATTAACAAAATTTGTATTTCTCGCACTTAATATATATCTTCACAGAATCAAAGCAAAAATCATGAAATTAACCATTTATACCATTTTCAGTTTTATTTTGGGATTATCTAGTGTTAAGGCACAGCAAAATAATACTCAAAATCCTTCTAAAAAAAATGCAGTTGTTGCACCTAGCAGAGCAGAACTAGATAGCTTAGAAAGAGATAAAAAGAACGGAACAATTTATACAAAAGTTAACAAAGATGGTGTTATCGAAATTTTAAAAAAAGATTTTGATAAAATTCCAGCAGAAAGGCAAGAAATAATTAGAAAAGACAAAAATTACAAAGTAATTGAGAGTAAATAAGCATTAACCATGATTAAATCTTACAACCTATTCCGAGTATTATTTATACTTATTTGTACCGCTAATTTACTAGTTAAAGCGCAAGCGCCCTATTGCACAGCACCTTATGGCAACCCCTGTCAGTCGGCTTTTACAAATGATTTTATAAATAACTTTTCGACTACAACTGGAACCACCAACATTACCAACAACAATAGCGGTTGTAATAATATGCCCAACAACTACATTTACTACCCCAATCAGGTAGTTACCGCAGCTCAAGGTTGTAGTTTCAATGTTTCTATGCAATGTGGTGCCACCTATCAACAAGGTTTTGGCATTTGGATAGATTATAACCATAACAATTTATTTACTGATGTTGGTGAATTTGTTTGGAATTCAGGCGCATCTGGATTTCAGGTTTTTAATGGGGTTGTTAATATACCAGCAACAGCCCTGCTTGGAATAACGAGGATGAGAGTAAGATCAAATTATTTTGCCCCTCCTACTAGTCCTTGCCTAACTCAAACGTATGGCGAAGTTGAAGATTATCAAATAAATATTGTTCCGTCTGTAAATATTCCTCCAACTGGCCTAAACGATACTATTTGCGCAGGACAAAATGCAAGTGTAACAGCTACCGGAAGCGGAACACTGCAATGGTTTACCGTTCCTGCCGGAGGAAGTATAATTCAAACCGGTGGTACCTTAAACACACCTGTTTTAAACAACACTACAACTTACTATGTTCAATCAGTTGTGGGCGGTTGCATTAGCCCTAGAACTCCAGTTGTGGCAGTTGTTTCTCCTGCATTTACTATAAGTATTACTGCTACTGAAGATACAGTTTGCGTTGGTGGAACCACTGATTTACAGGCATCAGGAACTAATTTAACTTATGTATGGACACCAGCTGTTAGTTTAAACAGTACAAACACAAATCCAGTAACTGCAACAGTTAGTGCTCAAACAACATTCACAGTTGTGGCTACAAACGCCACAGGATGCTCAGCAACTGTAAACAAAACCATATATATTCATCCAACACCTGTTTTAAATACAGTGGTAAATCCCACAACTATTTGTGCTGGCGATACAGCCATAGTAACCGTTACAGGAGCTACAAATTGCACCTGGACAGGTACTTATTTATTTGCCAATGCCGCTAACGATACTATTTGGGTTGCGCCAACAACTACTGAAACATATTCTGTTTCTGCAACAGCTTCCAATGGTTGTGTAGGAACACAAACTGCCACAGTTAACGTAAATGCCTTACCAACAGCCGTTGCAGGACCTGATGAAACAATCTGTGTTGGAGGTAGCGTAACATTAAATGCTTCGGGAGGTATTGCCTACAGTTGGTCGCCTGCTACAGGTTTATCAGCTTCAAATGTAAACAATCCAACTGTTACAATAAATAACACCCTAACCTACACGTTGGAAGTAACTGATGCCAATGGTTGTAAAAATACCGATGAAATAACTGTTAACACAGTAGCTTTACCAGTGGCCAATCCCGGATCAAGTGTAAGTATTTGCCCTGGTGCAAGCACTACATTGAATGGAAGTGGAGGAACTTCTTACACTTGGTCGCCAGCAACTGGCTTAAGTAACCCAAATATTGCAAATCCTATATGCACACCAGCCGCAACAGGCAATTATACACTCACTGTATCTAATGCTACTTGTACTTCATTACCTTCTGCTGCTATCACGGTAACTGTGTATAATCAGCCAGCAGCGCCACTTATCAACGTAAGTGGACCAATTACATTTTGTCAAGGAAATAGTGTAACGTTAACTTCTACTGCGGTTGCAAACAATGTTTGGAGCACAGGCGCCACTAGCAATAGCATAACAGTTACAACTTCTGGTTCATATACAGTTTATTTTGTTGATGCAAATGGATGCTCCTCAGCTGTTTCAGCCGCAGTAAATGTGCTTGTAAATCCCTTACCAGCAGTGCCAACTATTTCAGCCTCTGGTCCTTTAACTGTTTGTCCGGGTGGCTCAGTAGATTTAACCTCTACGGTAGCTAATGCCTACAATTGGTCTAATGGAATCAATACGCAAACTATCACAGTTATCGCTTCTGGTTCATACAATGTTACAATTTCCGATATCAATGGCTGTACTGCAACTTCCAACAATACTGTATTTACAGTGCTTGCGCCTCCAACAGCACCTATAATTACTGCCAGTGGCCCCTTGTCTTTTTGTACAGGCGACAGTGTAACCTTATCAAGTTCACCATCATCAACTTATTTATGGAGTAATGGTGCCACATCTCAAAATATTACCGTGTACGGCACAGGTACTTATTCTGTAACAAATACTAATGCTGCAGGTTGTATAACTCCAACTTCGGCCATCACAAACACAACAATGTTTCCTGTGCCGCCAGCGCCAATAATTACTGCTGGAGGTCCGGTAACTTTTTGCAATGGAGGTAATGTTGTACTAAGCAGTAGTGCCGCTTCAAGCTATACTTGGTCAAATACTTATAACACGCAAAGTATTACTGTAATTACCTCAGGTACTTACAACTTAAGCATTACTGATGCCAATGGATGTCCTTCTCCTTTATCAAGCGATGTAATTGTAACTGTAAACCCTTTACCAGCAAGTCCAACAATCTCTGCAAGTGGGCCAACCACCTTCTGCATAGGTAGCAGTGTAACGCTGCAATCTAGCGAAGCAGTTGGAAATTTATGGAGCACAGGCAGTGCTTCAAATAGTATAAACGTAACTAATTCAGGGAACTATTCCGTTACTTTTACAGATGCTAACAACTGCACCTCAGTAGCATCCAACCCTGTAATGGTTACGGCAATGGCTTTAGCACCAACACCAGTAATCACAACAAATGGCCCAACCACATTTTGCGAAAATGATAGCTTAGTCTTAACATGCTCACAAGCGCAAACTTATGCATGGAGCACAGGCGCAACCACACCTTCTATCACAGTTTATACCGCTGGAACCTATTCGGTTAATGTTACAGATGTTTGCAATCCTGCCATTCCTTTTACAGATACCGTCATTATTGTTAATCCTAGTCCTGTAGCTAATTTTACAGCACCAACTTTGGTTGATTGCTTGCCATCTAATATTGAATTTATAAATACCAGTGCAAACGCAGCTGCTAGTTTTTGGAATTTTGGAGACGGTGGAAATAGCAATGAAACTAATCCAGTATATATGTATCAGTTTCCTGGTTTGTACACAATAAGTCTTACTGTTTTTGATACCAATGGATGCAGTAATACTAAAACAATTGAGGAACTTATTCAAATTTATCCTGCTGCTGAATTGAATTACACCATCACACCTCAGGTCACTAATTTATTAAACAGCGATATTGTATTTACCAATAATACACCTAATTGTGCTTCACAAGAGTGGGATTTGGGAATTTTTGGCACAAGCACCTCAGCAGTTTATTCATATACATTTGAAGAAGTTGGGACATACTACGTAGGGCTTTCAGTATTAACTACAAACGGTTGTATGGAAGAAATAACTGACTCGGTAATTGTAGAAGACAATTATGTAGTGTTTTTCCCCACTTCATTTACACCAAATGGCGATGGTTTAAATGATGTTTTTATGCCACTTGGTGGCGGTATTGAAAAGTTTAGGCTGGAAATTTACAATCGTTGGGGGAATTTGATATACTCTACCAATTCAATGAGCCAACCTTGGGATGGCAACGATCATGGACAAGATAATTACATTTGGAAAGTATACTTAAAAGACAATGGCGGTGTTGACAGAGAAATGATTGGAAGCGTTACTTTATTAAGATAACCTTATTGCAATTAATTGTGAAAGAATTGATAAAGCAGATCTGCATTTTTACGTTTAATCTCATCTAATCTTTTTGCTCGATTACTTTCTGATAAATATTTGGCATGCCTTATTCCACCTCCATAAAACTTGGTAAAAGGCATAAGTCCATATGAAAATGCACTAAAGTAAAGTTGTTTTGAAACAAGTAAAATTGGGGCAGTTATAAATACTCCATTTAATATAAATGATGTTAATCCTTCATTTAATTCACCTTCATTTATCATACCAGACCCAGGTAAAACAGCCTGCAGTAAAAGTGATTTTTTTTCACTCGATTCTACTTGAAATAATTGTAGCTCTTTTAAAATTTCACTGGTATCTTTATTTAAAAATTGTGCTGCTGTTCTAATCTCCTGCAACATTAACTCATAATGTTCTTCTTGGTTAAAACACAATGCTTTTATAAAGAACTTTTCAATTTTAAATTTGCTCAGCGTATCTTTAATCATGAATTCTAAACAAGAATTATATAATCCTAAATTGAACAAAAGTTTTCCTGAGTACCAATAAAATTCTTTTTTTAATTTGATATTTTCATTCAAACTTTCAATTCTTTTTATTTCGTAAAGTAGTTTGGCATTTTCTTTATGGAAGGCAGCAATTTGCAATTTTCCCCACAAAGCATCATATTTTTCTTCTTCAGTTTGTGCAGTGTAAAAAGTATACTCTAATTTTAAGTACTCCATTGAATGCAAACTATCACTATTAGCAACAGCGCCAACAAAATTATTTCTCGCAAAACAAAGATGAATGTTAATTGCGAAGCTGATAAGTACAATAATCGAATACCTCATTTTTTAATTGAAGATTTAGTTTTTTTAATAATGATTTTTTTGAAATATATGTTCCATAAATAGTAGCAAGATAAACAGGGGCAAAAACTAATCCGCTTAACAAGGTTGCTGTACTAATTAATCCAACTTTCATAATTGTTTCAATCAATGGCGCTAGAGCTAGTATATTCAAAAACAAGGCCGCTGTGGCTTCTGCAGGTTGCTTTAAATAGTATTTACCAGATCCTGGAATAATTATAGAAAAAAGGCTTGCCAATAAAATAGATTTTCTTTCCATCGTTTTTACAGCCTCAGTTGTGCTGTAAAAGTTTATGGAATTAATGTTTTTATTGACTTTTCCATGCCAAAAATTTTCTAATTCTAATAATTCTGAAAGTTTATTAGCCGATAAATTAAGCACGCGCAATTCATTCGTAATATTGGAAAACATATGACTCTGATTCAACAATATTGATCCATAAAAAACATAAATTAAATCGCAGGTATCTTTGGCAAAAAAGGTATACTTTTTCAATAATAATGAATCGTTGAATTTAGCAGCCAAATAGACGATGTCCTTGGCATAAGAAGCTGTTGAAGTATCCTTAAATTCTACACAATTATAATATGCCAGCCGCTCTTGTTCTAAATTTTGATGCATCAAATGCTCCAAAAATTGCGGATTCAATTTTATCAATTGCTGCGCCTGCAGTAAACAATTAATAAAGCATAAAAGGAACAGTAAAATATACTTAATATTTTTAATCATAAAAATGTGTATGATCAATAAAAGTAGTTGAATTGTGCCCTTTAAGTGATGGTAGTTTATTGTAAGTTTCTTCTGAAGCGCCACATCTGCTTAAGCGGTCAATACCTAATAATAAACCTTTCCAAAATCCAAAGCGTTGCCTTGATTCAAGCATAAATGAAGAGCAACTGGTATTAAACTGACAATTTGCAGAAATTTGTTTGGAAATATATTTTTTATAAAACTGAGTTGGTTGACTTTTATTATCAGTTTTATTTGGTTGATTGATAATTTGGTAAGTGTTATAAAGTGTTTTAATGTTTTGATTTGCTGCTATTTGAGCTATCGAACATTTTAATCCAATTAAAATAAAAAATAATGTTCGCGCCAAATTCATTGGACATAATAATTTTTAGAAAACAAACATAATTAAAATGAATCGCTTTTAGCAAACTAAAAAAATTAAATTTGTATCCCTATTTAAAAAATACAACATGGCGAAGATCAAAAAGCAAGATGCATTAGACTATCATTCAGTTGGGCGACCAGGTAAAATTGAGGTTGTTCCCACTAAACCATATAATACACAACGAGATTTAAGTTTGGCATATTCGCCCGGAGTAGCTGAACCGTGTTTGGAAATAGAAAAGAATCCAGAGGATGTATATAAATATACAGCAAAAGGCAATTTGGTAGCTGTAATTAGTAATGGCACCGCTGTGCTTGGTTTAGGTAACATTGGACCAGCAGCATCAAAACCAGTAATGGAAGGCAAAGGATTATTATTTAAAATATACGCTGATATTGATGTCTTTGACATTGAAATTGACGAAACAGATATTGACGCCTTTGTAAGAACGGTAAAGGCAATTAGTCCAACTTTTGGAGGAATTAACCTTGAAGATATTAAGGCACCTGAGTGCTTTGAAATTGAACGTAGATTAAAAGAAGAATTAGATATTCCTTTGATGCATGATGATCAGCATGGAACTGCTATCATAACCAGTGCGGCCTTGCTTAATGCGTTACTATTAAGCGATAAAAAAATTGAAGATGTTTATATCGTTGTAAATGGAGCTGGAGCTTCGGCAATTTCTTGTACTAAACTTTATTTAGCCTTAGGAGCTAAAAAAGAAAACATTGTAATGCTTGATAGCAACGGAGTGATTAGAAAGGATAGAGAAAATTTAGATGCTACAAAAGCAATTTTTGCTACTTCAAAAAATATCAATACATTGGAAGAAGCGATGGTGGGCGCTGATGTTTTCTTAGGTTTAAGTAAAGGAAATATTGTTAGTAAAGAAATGTTGCTCACCATGGGCGACAAACCAATTGTTTTTGCGCTTGCTAATCCCGACCCGGAAATTTCTTATGCCGATGCTGTTGCTGCGCGTCCCGATGCTATTGTGGCTACAGGAAGGAGCGACAATCCCAATCAGGTGAATAATGTGCTTGGTTTCCCATTTATATTTAGAGGCGCTTTAGATGTTCGTGCCACTAAAATTAATGAAGAAATGAAATT
>CAIKXD010000327.1 GCA_903831265.1 uncultured Bacteroidota bacterium | reverse complement strand
TTATGAAGTACAAAGTTATGACACTACAAAGGGTTTACCGCACAACACAAATGACCTTCCCTTTTCAATAAAAGACAGAGTTTTATTTGGCACCATCCAAGGCATTTATGAGTTTAATAAAGCAACACAGCAATTTATCAAAGCAAACAACTTTGCTTCACAATATTATAATGAAAACGACCAAATTTTTCAAATTGTGGAGGCTGATAGGAATAATGTTTGGTTATTTAAAACCAATGAAATTTTACATGAATTTATCTTGTATAACATAAAAAGTAATACATCAAATTTTCCGTTACGTAGAATGGGCGAGTTCGATGCCTACCAATGTATATTTCCCGAAAATGAAAATGTAACCTGGTTTGGAGGTCCTGATGGTTTATTCAGGTATGATGCTTCTGTGAAATCTACTGCAGACATAAATTTCAATACAAAAATAAGAGGCGTATATTGTATGAACGATACTTTATTTGGCGGTTATTATGGCTTTGATAACGAAAATAAAAAGATTGAAAAACAAAAATCCATCCCAGAAGTAATTTACAAAAACAACAACATCAATTTTGAGTTTGCTGCTTTAAGCTACGATAATGAAAAGGAAAATGCTTACAGTTACTATCTCAAAGGCTTTGAAAATACATGGTGTGAATGGACTCCAGAATCAAAGAAAAGTTATACCAATTTAAATGAAGGTACTTATACTTTTCATGTGAAATCTAAAAACGTTTATGGCAAAGTAGGAGCGGAGGACACTTATACTTTTACTATTTTGCCACCTTGGTATCGCACCGCTTGGGCCTATCTTGCCTATATTATAGGTTCAATAATTGTGATTTATACTACCACACAAATAAGTGTGCGCAGATTAAAAATGGCAAAATTAAGATTAGAGGACATTGTAATCAACAGAACTGCCGAGGTGGTTGCAGAAAAGGAAGAAGTGGAAAAACAAAAGAAATTAGTTGAGGTTAAAAATAAAGATATTACAGACAGCATTAACTATGCGCAAAAGATTCAGCAGGCCATACTTCCTTTGCCCGATGAGTTCAGTAAAGTATTTCCTCAGTCGTTTATTTATTTTCAACCGCGCGATATTGTAAGTGGCGATTTTTATTGGTTTTATCCTCCACATAAGCTCAATCAAAATCATGTGTATTTGGCAGCAGCCGATTGTACAGGACATGGCGTGCCGGGCGCCTTCATGAGCATGATTGGTAATACCTTGCTTAATGAAATCTTAAATGAAAAGCAAATTTATGAATGCGATGCCATTTTAAATCAACTACATACTGAGGTGCGCGCTGCATTGAAGCAAGATATTGCGCATAATACCACTAATGATGGAATGGATATAGCACTTTGTAGAATTGATTTGGATACACTTGAACTGCAATATGCCGGTGCCAATAGGGCGCTGTATATTTTTAGACAGCCTACTGAGGGATATGAATTTATTGAAGTAAAGCCCAACAAATTTTCGATTGGGGGCTTTCAGGCAGAAAGCACCAGGCAGTTTAATGCCCATACCATACAACTAAAACAAGGCGATACGTTTTATATGTTTAGCGATGGCTATGCCGATCAGTTTGGCGGAGCTAAAAACAAGAAGTTTATGGTAAAACGATTACAGGCAGAGTTGTTGGCTATGCAGCACCTGCCCCTGAGTGAACAAAAATTATTGGTTGCAAAAATGCTCAATGATTGGAAAGGAGATGCCGAACAAGTAGATGATATATTAATGATTGGTGTGCAGGTGTAAACCTATTGTTTTTCTATAACCATATCCACATGTTCAATGCCATCTTCGTCATAAGTTTCGCTAATTGACTTAAAACCCAAGCTGCTATAAAAATCTAAAAGATATGTTTGGGCAGAAATTTTAATAACACTGGTGTTATATATTCGACATGTTTCTTCAATTGATTTCTCCATCAAGGCCCGCCCTAAGCCTTTTCCTCTGTAGTTTTTGTCGCTTATTAATCTTCCAATGGCTGGCACATCAAATTTTATATTTGCAGGCACCAAACGCGTATAGGCAATAATTTTTTCAGCGTTTTGATCTTCAGAAAATAAGTGGTAACAGGCTTGGTCAATATTATCTATATCGTTATAAATACAGTTTTGTTCAACTACAAAAACAGTTTCTCTCAATTGAAGAATAGCATATAATTCATCAACAGTTAAATCTTTAAAAGCCTTTATCTTAAATTGGAACACAGGTTATGTTATTTGTAATCGACACCTAAATTATAAAACACAAAAGACCAAATATCAGCTGCTTCTTCAATTTGTTTTGCGGTTGGCTTTCCTGCACCATGCCCGGCATTCACATCAATACGCACCAATGTAGGATTGCTACCTTGTTGTTTTTCTTGTAAAGTTGCAATAAACTTAAATGAATGCGCTGGAACCACTCTATCATCATGATCGCCTGTAGTAACCAATGTAGCTGGATATTGAGCTGGCTTAATATTATGCAAAGGAGAGTATTTTAATAAACAATCAAACTCTTCTTTATTTTCACTTGTGCCATAATCGCTAGCCCAAGCCCAACCAATGGTAAATTTATGATAGCGCAACATATCTAATACACCAACAGTGGGAATAGCCACTTTGCAAATATCTGGTCGTTGTGTCATTACCGCGCCAATTAACAAGCCTCCATTACTGCGTCCGTTAATAGCTAGCTTTGCCGATGATGTATATTTTTCTTTAATTAGATATTCTGCAGCCGCAATAAAATCATCAAACACATTTTGTTTGTTACATTTTATACCGGCTTTATGCCACTCTTCGCCATACTCTCCACCACCTCTAATGCCGGGCACTGCATACACACCGCCTTGTTCTAAAAATACGGCCCTATCAATTCTAAATTCAGGAGCATAGTAACTGTTAAATCCACCGTAACCAAATAAAAAGCAAGGATTGTTGCCATCTAGTTTAATGCCTTTTTTGTGTGTAATAAACATAGGAACTTTTGTTCCATCTTTACTGGTGTAAAACACTTGTTTAGTTTCGTAATCTTCTGTTTTGAAATCAATTACAGGTTTAAAGGTTTCCTTTAATTTTTTGTTATTGATACTGTATTTATAAATAGAAGCAGGCGCTGTAAACGTATTGTAAGAGAAAAACATTAGGCTATCATCTTTGTCGGTAGAAAGGCCCTCCACCTTGCATAAGCCCGGCAATGTTATTTCATGATCGAGTTTACCATCTAACTGATGCACCAACATTTTTGAACTTACATCTTTTAAGTAAAGGGCCACAAACTTTCCAAAGCTTACACTTACGCTTTCTAAAAGATCATTTCCTTCCTTGATAATCGTTTTCCAATTTTGTTGGTTTGGTTTGTTTAAATCTACCTGCATTAATTGGTATTTGGGCGCATTTTTATCGGTATGGATATAAAAAGTGCTTTTTTGGTTGTGCACCACAGCATAGTTATTTTCAAAATTATTTACGATGTTGATGAAGCTAGATTTTGGATTGTTTAAATCTTTAATCATTAGTGAAGTGCCACTGGTGCTCTCTGATCCATAAATTAATAAATACTGTTCATCATCAGTTACATTGGCAGCAAAGTTGCGCAAGCCATTTTCTTTGTCTTCAAAAACCAACACATCTTGACTTTGATTTTTTCCTATTTCATGGAAATATATTTTGTGAAATTCGTTCTTGCTGCTTAGTTCACTTTTGCCGGTTGGCGCATCATACGCACTATAGTAAAAACCATTTCCTTTCCAAGCAATGTCGCTAAATTTCACCCATTTTATTTCATCATTCATTTTTTTACCTGTTGCAATATCCATCAAATGAATTTCGCTCCAGTCGCTACCTGCTTTGTTAATGGTATAAGCCAGGTGCTTTCCATCTTTACTAACTTTGGCGCCTCCTAATGAAATAGTTCCATCTTCGGCCAGTAAATTGGGGTCAAGCAAAACTTTAGCTTCACCTTCTAATCCTTCCTTTACATAAAGTACACTTTGATTTTGAATGCCATTGTTTTTATAAAAAAAGTAGTATTTGCCCTTTTTATTCAATGGTGAATAACGTTCAAAATTCCATATTTTAGTTAATCGATCTTTTACTTTATTTCTGTAAGGTATTTTGTTTAAATAATCAAATGTAATTCCGTTTTGGGCCTTCACCCAATCAGCTGTTTCGGTCGATTTATCATCTTCGAGCCAACGATAAGGGTCGGCAACTTTTGTTCCAAAATAGGTATCTACGGTATCGGTTTTGCGTGTTTGAGGGTACATCATTTTTTGCACAACATTTTTATTTTCATTACCACATGAAACAAGCATAATGGCAATTACAGAAAAGGCGGTTGATTTAATCATAATTAAAATTTTCTTGTAAAGGTAAATAAATAAGACAATTGAGAGTGATGGATGATATGCTTAAATTAAAACTTAGCGCCAAAACTTACAAAAAATGTTCTTCCATTGCCAGGTAAAATACCGGGGCCTGGGTAGCCACCAGCTCTTCTAGTAGCATATTTTTCATCTGTTAAATTATTTACACCAGCTTTAATATTGTATTGCTCTAAAAGTTTTAAAGAAAAACTTAAATCCATCACTTGATATGCAGGAAGTTTTCCAACAGTAGCCGCAACATTAGGCAATTCAGTATTTGCGGCATCAGTATATACAGCAGCTGTTGTATTGTATTGAAACGTTGCTGAAAGTTTTTTATAAATATAGGTTGTTCCAAAACGATGAATGTATGATGGCGCGTATTCAACTTTCTTATTTTTAATTGAAGTTAAAGGATTTTCGGCAATGGCAGGATTGTTCCATTTAGTATACTTGGCATCTATAAAGGCATTGGAAGTAAAAATGGTTAAGTTGCCAATTTTTTCATTTGAGGTAAAAGCTTTTACAATGTCAACTTCAATATAAGACTCAACTCCTTGGCTTGCCGAAGCCCCAATATTTGTTTTATATGGCGCACCATCTTGTATTAATGTTCCAATTCTATTCTCATAACTCAAGTAAAAAACACCTAAATCGAAATTGATAAATTTCCCAAGGGCGCCTCTATAACCTAAGTCAGCATTAAATCCTGAAGCATCCTTTAAGTTTGGATCAATAATTTCTATAGTGGCACTTGGTGTTAATTCTGAATAGGTAACCGGACGAAATGCAGTGGAGTAATTAGCATATATATTACTTTGAGAAGTTACTTTAAATTCAGCGCCTGCTCCATATAATATTACATTTCTGCTTCTTTTTTCTTCGGCAATGTTACCAACGCTTGAGGTATTAATATATCCAGCTTTTGAATTTTCTATCATTTCAAAACGAGCCCCAGGGACAATTTTAAGCCTGTTTCCTAAATAAAAAATGTGTTCTACAAAAGCAGCATAATTTACCGTTCTAAATTTCATAGCTCTACCATAAACAGGGTTGGTTAAAACTAAATCAAAGTCGCTGCCAGCAGTGCCTGTCCCTAATTGATTTCTATCAGTATTGCCTTTATAAACCCTTACTCCATAGGTTAAAACATTTGATTTATTTCCCATTTTATATTTGCTGCTCATACGTAGCTCAGTCCCATAATTTTCATAATCATCTCTATCAACCTGACGGGCCGTGTATTCATCTGTTTTAGGATTGATGCTATCTTTAATGTTGATGGCTTTTAAATAACCTACACTGTTTCTTGCTGCAAAATTGCCGAAACTTTTAATTTTTAAACTTGTGTTTGCACAAATCTGATAGTCAAAAGTAAGGGCTACCGTTTGAAAAGGTGCGCCAAACCAATTTCTTGCACGGCTTGATTTACGGTGGTTTTCATTAAATTGCTGATCGGTTAAACCACCTGGTTGTTGACTTTTGTAATCCATTTTACTGTATTCAATTCCCAAATTCATTTTTTTATTGAATTGATAATTGGCGGCCATATAGCCTGTAAATGTTTGATACTGCGAGTTGGATCGCCATCCATCGGCACTGCGGTGATGCAGATAACCATAGTATGATAGTTTTTTATAAGTACCTCCAACAGCATTAAAGGTGTTGAATAAACCATATGAACCCGCCGTTTGCTGCGTTTCAAAGGCCAGCAATTTGTTAGGATCTCCTTTTTTTATTTTATAATTAATTAATCCGCCAAATTGTGGACCATATTGCAAGGAGGCTGCACCGCGAACAACTTCTATAGTTTCTAATGCTTCCATTGGTGGTGTAAAATATGTTTCCGGATAACCAAATACTTCAGACGAAATATCATAGCCATTTTGGCGCACATTGAACTCCCACGAACGATTAGGGCTTAATCCTCTCGCAGCTATTCCTGCCTGAATTCCTGAACCATCATTTTCCCAAATTGTAATGCCCGGCACTTTCCCAAATACTTGGCGTGTATTATTAATACTTAGGTCGGCATTCAATTTATCTAAACGTATTACGGCTAATTTTTTGCCCGCATAAATTACATTTTCTTTGGTATCGGGCATAGTTTCAATGCCTCCAATAGAGCGCTGCTCATTAAATTCTAATAAGGGAAGTATAATTATTTTACTTGTGTCAATTGTTTGGGCATATAGTTTAATTGTAGTGATAAAAAGTAAAAGAAGTAACGCACTTTTTTGCATAATGAATAGAAATAAATCTTTAATATTTTAAGAGTACAAATGTTCTATTTAGAATTATTCTATCCAATACCTTGTTTATGGTAAAAGAAGATGTTTTTGGCAGTGATTTTAGAGATTGCGTTGTGTCTTTACTAAAACAAAAAAGTTCACAAAAATTACATGAGAAATGCTTAAACAGCAATAGACTCAGAACTTTAATTCAATAAAACACAAATAATTACAATCGTTAATTAGCTATTATAAATTGGGCTAAATTTTGATTAATCCTTCCCTTTCGATGAGTGTATTAAGAAGTTTGTCTGCTTTTATAAAAAGGTCTACTTGCTTTTCTAAAACTAAGCAAGTAGAAAGCTGAATACTGTCTAATGTTCAAAAGACTTCAGCGCCATATTTTGTGGTTAAATTTCTGGCTTGTTCTATAATTAAGCTATCCGTTGAAATAAAACTATATTTTTCAAAATCGTTTTCAAAAAGTTCTGCAGTTAATTTAGCTTGAACTACACTAATTTCTTTAGTTCTTACCTTTTTCCATATTGCTTAAGAAAATTCTACCTTTGAAATCTCAGATAAATAAATGTGAGTTATTTTAGATTTTATAAAAATACTTTCCAATTCTTCAGTTCCAGTTTCCTGGTGGTAAAGTTTAAAAAGTGCAGAAGTGTCTAAAAATATTTTCACAGTTCAGATCGTCTTTCTTCTACAACCGTTTCAGCAAACGAACCTTTAAAATTTTCAAGGTTTCTCTTGCTTTTTGAAAACGAAAAGTCAGATAAATTTAGTTCTTTTTCAGATTTATTTTGTATTTCTTCTAAAAAAGTAACGATTACCTTAACTGGATTTTTTGTTGAATAATCATTGTCGAGCTTCAGGTAACCGTTAATATATGTCCCAACAATTGATAGCATGGTATGTTTTTTTTATTCTGAATTAAAGATAGTTTAATTACTGAAATTATACAAATTTCTGTAAAGCATAAAATGTTTAAGATTTGGTTATTGATTTGTGTTTGGTTGACATACTCTTTACTTACTTAAAAGATGAAGCATTTCGTTTACAATCTGACTGTTTGGCTATTTTCATTAAATTTGAAATTTACCCATTGTATTTGAAAACTATTTTTTATCTCAGTTATTTTGATTTCTTATCCTATTAAGGATTTAAAATTTAAAGATACTGTTTTAAGTGCAAAATATTAAAACATGGAATTACTAATAGTTCTACTTTTATTATATTCTATTTTTATTTATATACCACATCAATTTTATTTATAAATTTAACATGAAAATATCCTAACAACTATGAAATTAAATAAAGTTTATTTTATCCTTTTGTTTTTTATGAGCTCGTATACAAATGCGATAGCTCAGTTACCCTATACAGCTAATCAATTTACCTATGATAGTTTAATCGATGTATCTTATGGTCAAGCAACAGATTATACTGGCAATCAAGTTGCTTTATTGCTAGATATTTATAAACCTAAAATGGATGCTAATTGCTTACGTCCAATTATGGTTTTGGTGCATGGAGGTGCATGGATTGCAGGCTCAAAAGAGGATGCTAATATGAAATTAATGTGCCGCGAGTTTGCTAAAAAGGGATGGGTGGTTGCTAATATTAATTATAGGTTAGGGACTCACAAGGCTGCTTCGTATAATATGTATGCCTTATGCAACAATTCAATTTCTGCTCCATGTGGTTATATTAGCGATAGTGCCGAAATATTTAGAGCAAATTACAGGGGAATGCAAGATGCCAAAGGAGCAATAAGATTTATGAAAAATAGAAATAGCATAGACTCATCGGATGTAAATAATGTGTTTATTGCAGGAGAAAGTGCTGGTGCTTTTATAGCTTATCAAACAGCATTTACTGATCAAACAATTGAAAAAAGCAGTTTTTGTAATGCAATTAGCGATGCTCCGAATCCCGATAATAATTTAAATATGTATGGATGTATTCCTACCAATAATAATCTTGCTCGGCCTGATTTAGGGGATATTGAAGGTAATTTAAACTTGGGTGCATTTGATGCTTCTGTAAAGGGAATAGGAAGTTTTTATGGAGCCACTTTCGATTTGTCAACTATCAATCAACTAGTTGATACACCTTGTGTGTATTTGTTTCATCAAGGGGCTGATGTGGTGGTAAACTATCAGTATGGCCGTATTTTAGGTCGCACAAGTTGGGAGTGTTATGCGCAAACCAATCTTTGTCAATCTTATTATTTTTACCCTTTTGCTTATGGCAATGAAAATATAAATCAATACTATACAAGTTTAGGTGCATTAGCTCCAACTTATCAAGCCGATATTGTATATAACTACAATTATTTAAATAATTGTTTTTCAAATGGTCATTCCATAGATAATTTTAATTTAAGAGTGCAAAATATGGCCAATTTATTTGCCAATAAAATTGCTTCATCCTCAAATAATCCTCAATTTAATTGCAGTTTAATAGGTGTTAAAAAAAATGAGCAGCAACAAGATAATATTTTTGTTTATCCAAACCCTGCACATCATCAACTTTATATAAAAGTAGTTCAAGATTTGATCGGTAAACGTTATAAAATTTATAATGTTTTTGGTAACATCGTACTCTCCGGTAATATTACTTCAACTATAACAGTAACTGAAATCGATAAATTAAAGCAAGGCATTTATTTTTTAAATATAGAAGGTAAAAGCAAAGGAGTTAATTTTACAGTAAATACCGGGCAATAAAGTATTTTACTTCAATTAATCTATCACTATTTTTGAAACATAATGCGATAAGCTTGATTGCACCTTCACGAAATAGTATCCAAAACTCAATTCGCTTATGTTTAAAATTATTTTGTTAGTAACAGCAGTTGATTGGATTAATAATTTACCGCTAACATCATAAATTGTAACAGCTTTAATAGTTTCACTAGGGTCAATTTCTATTGTGATATTTTCTTGCACAGGATTAGGATAAATATTTACCCCAGTTGTTGAAATTTCATCAACATCAGAAACTATACAAGAAACAAAACTTGCTAATGTATCATCACAAGTGCCATTGGTGGCGATAATACTATAAATCCCATCAGCAATGCAATTTACAGTTGGCATGTTTGCAAAATTAAGTAATACATTATCTAGATACCAATTAAAACTTGTGGCATTTACAACATTAGATGTTACTGCTCCAAATCCTGTATCATCAATAGAATATATAATTGGTGCTTGATTAATGGTTAGCGTTAAGGTGTCGGAAAGTGTCGAAACATTACAAAAATTAGAAGCATAGCAAACTATTTTTATTTGTCCTGCAAAGTTTGAATCAACATTTAATAAAATACTATTTCCATTGCTGATGATTTGACCAGCATTGGCTGGAAATAGCTGCCAATGGTAAGTAGATGCACTGCTTAATGGAGGAACAGTTAAAGTAATATCATCTGAATTTGAACAAAAAACAGGATTGGAAGGAGTAATAATTTGAGGCTGAGCAATTAAACTATTATTTAAACTGTATTTTCCGTACAACAGGTTTTCATTATAATTAGAAACAGCAAAATTCAAAAGCGTGTCGTTGCCATATTTTACAACTGATTTATAACTAGAGTTTAAAATAATTTCATCGCAAGTTAAACCAGAAAATAAAATATCGCCATTCATGTAGCTACTCACATTATTAGAAATTGTAATAGAATCAATAGCTATAACGCCCGTATCGGTATTAATTTTGTAAATTTTAAATCTGGAAATTGGTGAAGTGCTGTTGTAATCGGCAGCATAAATATAGTTGTTTTCCCCTTTTTCTAAGCCATAAAAAACCGACTCATTGCTCACTCTAAAGGCAGAAATACCTGTTCCTGCCGAGTCAATAGCACCAACAAATGAAGAGTAATCTCCTGGAGAAGGTGGTAAAGGAATACCTCCAACATTGGCGTTGTCAGCATAACGTCCAGCTAAGGCAATTCTACTATTATTTTCCAAACAAATTTTAAAAATAAAATCAGGTGTTTGGCCACCACTTCCTCTCAACCAGGCCACAGCGCCGTTCGGACGAATCTTAGCAATAAAAAAGTCATTAAATCCATAGGAGCCGGTGGCAGTAAGTGTTTGACCTCCAAAGAACAAGGTACCGTTATTTAAATTGGGCATATTCCCAAAAAAACCTGCTATGTATATATTTCCTAAGGTATCAATTTGTAATGTTTGTGCTCCGTCATCCCCATTTTGCGCGCCTGCTGTACTTCCGGCTTTTAAAGCAAAACTACAGTTGAAGGCGGTATCCATTCGCGCAACAAAAATATCATTTTGCGTTCCTGTTAATACTGTAGCGATATACTGGTTGTTTCCAAAATCAAACTGTCCTTTAACTCCACCTGCGATAACCAAACCTGTTTGATTTACTTCCAAAGCATTGATGCCTAAATTTACACTGTTGGGAGTGATGAAGTCTTTTGCTTTTATAAAATTTCCTGAAGTATCCATGCTGGCAATAAAGCCCGGTGCAATACAGTTGAAATTAAAATCAAGGGTGTCGTTATTGATAATGGTTTGAGCACCGTACCAACCGCCTAGAAATAATTTACCTCCAAAATAACTGATAGCGCCTGCACCTTCTGCACCGGCACCTCCAATGGTTTTAATCCATTGTGGCTGCATATATTTATTAAATTTGGCAATATAACAGTCGAAGTTGCCGCTTGAAGTTGCAAACAAAGTATTGCTTAAACGCATGGTATCTGTAAAGATGCCAAAGCAATAAATATTACCATTGGCATCTTGCGTCATTTTTCCTCCAGTTTCAATGCCATAACCAAGTGAACTTGAGACTTGGATGTTTTGAGCCAATACCTTATAACTAATGGATAAAAGGCCCAATAGTATTGCTGTTTTTAACTTATGAAACATCATTCTGGATTTCTATTCAGTATTATGTTAATCTTGAACGCATCTAACAGAGCAGCCAGATTTTTTATTTACACTAGCTCTAGAAATTGTAACGGTAACATTTTCAAAGTACCTTCTCCAAGCAGAAGTTGCATTTATTTGGGTTGAACACCAAAACCATGCAGAAGCGTATGATCCAGTATATGCACCAGTATTAAATCTGCCCCCGCCAGGTTGAACACTAAATCCACTTGAATTGGTTGCACCTACATTTGGCGCATTCCATAATCCATCACCTGCAGATTGTGTTCCTGTAGTTTTCATTGGGCCACCTGCCACAGACTCTGAACCAAGAAAATCTGTTAATGCAGTAAACTCACCATCAGATGGCACATGCCAACCACATGGACAAACATTACGAGGGTCGGTTACTGCATAAAAATTATACAATTTTCCAAAAAGAGTGTCAAAAGTTAAATCGTAATTGTAATAAGTGTAGGCCTCTGTAGTTGATAATGACCAACTTGTTAAATTGGTTACCAATGTAATAGGGTCACCATTGCAATATTTGGTGGTTCTTAAATTTTCTTTCATCCAGTTTTGGCCATTAATATTTATGGTTTCATATACATTTCCATCTGCGTCTGTAATTGAATTCGGGCTAATGGTATTATTTGCCGCAGATAATCCTGGGATAATTACAAAGCCTCCGTTTTGAAGAAATAAAGTATCTCCTGTTTGCGAAACAGAGAGAGATTGGTTGTCGTTTCCAGATGGCCCTTGTGGACCAGTTGCACCTTGTGGTCCAGTTGCGCCAGCTACACCTTGTGGACCTTGGAGCCCAGTTGCGCCCGTTGCACCTTGAGGACCAGTAGCACCCGTTGCTCCCGTTGCACCTTGAGGACCTTGTGGCCCTGTTGCTCCCGTTGCACCTTGCGGACCGGTTGCACCCGTTGCTCCTTGAGGTCCATCAGCACCAGTTGCTCCCGTTGCACCTTGCGGTCCTATTGGACCTTGAGGACCGGGAATGGAACTACCACTATTTGCAGCATACAAGGCATAGGGAACACTTAATAATTGTGTAGTGCCAGAAATAGTATAATTTGTTCCACCAGTTAAATCAACTTCAGTAGTAATATAATATGGTCCATTTGACCAATTTATTAACGCAAAATTTCCTGATTGAATCAATCCAGAACCAATTTCTAGCGAAACTAATCCATTTGCATTGCTTGTTGGCGTTTGTGTTTCAACGTAAACACTTGGACCGGTTGGCGTACTTTGAATGATGCTAATTTTCATACCAATTGTTTGAATTGTGGCTAAATTGCCACTGCCGTCTCTCATCACAGCCTGATAGGTAAACTTATTAGGAGCTTGTGCAAAAAGCAGATTTACAAACAAAGTTATACTAAGCATTAATAAACTATTCTTCATGGATTTAGTTTTTAATAATTTTAAATTTTTCTATGGATCTTCCATTATTCACAACTTCAATAAAATAGCATCCAATAGGAGAGCCATCAAATGAGATGTTTGTTTTAGGGCTTTTAATTGAGTGGGTTGATATAATTTTACCTTGGCTGTCATACAACAAGTAAAAACTATTTTCTAAGGTTGAATTGCCTAAATGTAATTCAATCACATTTGAAGTTGGATTGGGAAAAACTTTAGCATTAAAATTTTCATCCTTGAGAATACCAACAGGGAATATTTCATAAGGTTGTTGAACCCCTTGGCTTATGGATCCAAATATATTTGTTTGATAGATGTAATTTGTTTGGCCAATACTGTAGCTGAGACTGCCGCCTATGTTTGTTAAATTTCCACCTGTGCTCATCGTGCCTTGCTGACCATTAGCGGTAAAATGAGTAATCAAAATCAAAAAAAATATCTTTTGCAATTTTATGTGGTTTTGCATAATAATTTAATTAAAATATCTAAATCAACTATCATTGTTATGAAACCTCCTTATTGTTCCTAATTTGCATAAAAACACCTGCAATTACAAATAAAAATAATAAAATAGAACCTGCCATTGCAATTTTTTCTCCTTTATAGTAGGCTTCAGGCTCAAATTTAAATACCACTTCATGTTTTCCTGCGGGTAATACCATACCGCGTAATACATAATTTACTCCAAGGTGTGGCGTTAATTTACCATCCACATAAGCATTCCAACCTTTTGGATAATAAATTTCTGAAAACACAGTCATTTGTGCTGTTGCAGCTTGAGCTTCGTAAACTAACTCATCGGCTTTGTAACTTTTTAATTTTATGCTTGCAGCAGAATCAAATTGGAAAGCACCACTTTGTAAATCTTTCTCCCACTTTTTATCTACAACTGCCGTTAATGATGGATTAAAATTGGTTAAGGCATTAAGTTCAGAATCAGGATTGGCCACCCATTTTAACTCTTTTACAAACCATGCATTGCCCATAGCACTTGGGTTTCTTTGCGCCAATAACTCACCACTTTGTTGATTTTGCATGATGAAATATTTGGCATTAAGCATGCTCAACACTTGCATGTTGTTTTTCGAAATCTGGCGCTCATATAAATCTTGGTATCTTCTTAATTTAGCGCCATGATAACCACCAATCGATTTATGAAAATAAGAAGTGGTTGCATCCTGAAAAGGACTCAAAGAAACATTCATTACTCTGTAATGTGGATCTGGATCTTTTAAGATTTGCTCATCAGCAGGACTTGGTAAATAAGGTGTTTCCATGCTGCTTTTAGAAACATAATTCTTATCATTTAAATATCTTTTATCTACTGCCCACAAATCAATTAGTATTAATAAGCCTAAACCTGCATACAAATAATTTTTGTTGAAAGTCTTTAATGAATAAACAAATAATAAACCTGCGCCCAATACAATAAAAAGAAAGCTGCGCAAGGCATCGGCTTTAAAAATACTAATGCGTGCCGTTTCCATTCCGCTCATAAATTGTTGAATTTGCTCGGCAGCAGCCCCGCTTTTCTTAATTTGAGCACTTACACTTTCATATTCTCCATCTTTATAAAAATCTTGGAAAGTGGTTGGCATGATATAAAATAACAAACAAAGTCCAGCCGTAGCAGCTAATGCAATGTAAAATGAATTGCGTTTTTCTTTTAAAATGTTTGGGTTTAAAACCACTTCGCGCACACCTAAAATAGCAATAAGTGGCATGGTAAATTCTGCAATCACTAAAGTCATACTTACCGCTCTAAATTTATTGTAGCCTGGCAAGTAATCCATAAAGAAATTGGTTAAACCCATCAAATTTTTACCCCACGATAGCATAATCGCTAAAATAGTGGCAGTCAATAAATACCATTTTAAATTGTCCTTCAAAATCAACATACCCAATACAAATAAGAAACAAATTAATGCCCCAATATACACTGGTCCCGAAGTAAAAGGTTGATCTCCCCAGTATTGATCTGTAGATTGTCCAACATATTGACGCATTTCTGGATTTACATCAGCTAAAGCTTTTTGGTTATCGCCAATGGCTTGCGATTCGCCACCTTTAAAGTTGGGAATCATTAAAGTAAAAGTTTCAGCAATGCCATAGCTCCATTGTGTGGCGTAATCGCGGTCGAGGCCCGATGTTTTGTTTTGCTTTTCATCGCTTAATTCAGAGGCACCGCGGATGGTAAATTTACCGTATTCTTCGGTTACTAATAAGTTTGTTATGTTGGGTAAAACAGCTAGCAAAGCCCCAACCAACAACATACCGCTTGATTTTATAAAGTTACCCATTTGTTTTGTAACCAATGAATTTACTAATTCGCCAGTCACAATAACACCACTGAGCATGGCCAAATAATAGGTAATTTGTAAATGGTTTGAGGCCAATTCTAATGATAGTGCAATACCTGCAATAGCGCTACCTAGCCACATTCTACCACGATATGCCATCATAATTCCCATCACTACAGGTGCCATGTAGGCAATAGCATAGCCTTTTGGATTATGACCAGCTTCAATTAAAATAACAAAATAGGAGGAAAGCGCAAAGCCAACAGCACCCGCGGCCGCCAGCAGCCGATCTACTTTAAAGGTGAGCAGTAAAAAATAAAAACCAAGCATGCATAAAAAAATGATGCAGGCAGGGTGGGGTATGCCCATTGCTGTTAATTTTATAAGTGGTCGCACCCAGTTGCTTGGATACAATACCGATATTTGATAAGCAGGCATGCCACTAAACATACCGTTAGTCCATAAAGGTTCTTTGTGATATGTTTCGCGATAATCGACAATTTCTTTACTCATACCTTTAAATCGCTCAACATCACCCTGATTGATTGCTTTGCCCGATAGCAATGGATTAAAATACACGATGGTAAGCAACATAAATACCAGCACCACCAAAAGATGCGGCAAAATAGATTTGAAATTAAAATCTTTCATAAATGATAAAATGTTAATGCTAATTTAGTTGAAAGGCAAAGAAAACAAAAAAGCCTGTATATTTTACAGGCTTTTGCAGGATTGTTATAAAAAAGTGAGAAATCTATTTTATTTCCTCGTAATCAACGTATTCGCCATCATCGTTGGAATGATTGTTTTTGCAATTTGATGCGGTCACTTTAATTTTTCCATCTGGTTTTTGATGGTTGTGTTGATTAAAGTTAATAACAGTGGGTCTACCAAAAACTTTAAACAGCACAAATATTACAACTAAGGTTAAAATAAACTCTTGCATACCTATTGAATGAAGTGCAAAAGTAAACATTTTTTAATGTGCCAATGTGCCAATTTTACAATGTGCCAATTAATTTGAAAGTGTTTTACTTTTTTACTTCGCGTTCTTTGCGAATTCTTTGCGCCTTTGCGTTAAATTGAGAATTTTTATTTTATTAATCTGTGAATCTGTGGCAATACATCTTTCAGCACAATAACATTAAAAAATATTGGCAAGAAAATTGCTAAAACCTGCTAAAATTTTAAAAATTCAATTCATTTCTATTTAAAAGCATATAAATTTACGCACTAATTAATTATTATTTATGAAATACCTTGTAGCCCTTTGCCGTTTTTTAGTTGGAACACTC
>CAIKXD010000326.1 GCA_903831265.1 uncultured Bacteroidota bacterium | reverse complement strand
TAGCAGATTTTTTAATTGTGATTGAATAAAATTTACAGCAATATAATTGAGACAAAAAAAAGCGCCTGAGTCAAAATATGACTCAGGCGCTTTTTAGTTTAATTATAATGATTAGTTTGTTTTAACCAATCTAGTAGTTAATTGATTGCCACTATCGCTGCGTGCCTTTAAAAGGTAAATACCTTTACTTAAGTTTGCACCCACATCGAAACGTGTGTTAGTTATAACTTTAATGTCTTCAACTAATTTACCAGTCATATCATAAAACTGAATATAAACATTTTCGTTTGATGATGAATTAATTACTAAGGATGTGAACTCACTGTATGGATTTGGCATAGCAGTTAAATCGAAATAAGGAGCATCAACAATTACATTTCCATCAGCATCGTATGCTAATTCTTGCTCAGCCTCAGCACCATCACGATTTAATCCTATAATACCGATTAAACAAGGTTGACCAAAATTACCCCAAATTGAGCCAACTCTTGCTCTTGTTTTTACATTATATTGCGCAGGGAAAGCTAAAGAAGGTGTAACTGTGTTAAAAAATAATACATTGCTATTTCTAATTGCTGTTGCCACAACTGTACCTGTTCCTATTTCAGAAAATTCGAATTCATATTGAATAGCGCCTCCAACTGGCAAGGTAATAATTCTGTTATTTGCATTTATACGATAGTTTAATTTACCGCAATCTTGTGTTCTTAATTGAGTTAATTGAACACCAGAAATTGCAGGGTCGGCAACAATACCTATTGTACAAGGTTCGCTAAATACACCAGCACTTGTGCCAATAAGAGCTCTAACTCTTACCGACCATGTTGTGCCCCAAGTTAAACTTGGAGTAACGCTATGAAATACAATATAGTTTACAGGCGATAATTTTGTAGCAAAAACACCATTAGCATTGCTAAATTCCCACTCATATTGAGTAGCATTAGGAACTGATAAACAAGCAATAGCAGAAGTTTTAACGTAATTTAAATTTCCACAAACGCCATTTACCAATTGTGTAGGTGGAACACCACCTCCCACTGTGATATCTTGTGACGCAAAGCAGGTAGTACCTCCATTTTCTGCAATTACGGTATAAGTTCCAGCCAATAAGCCAGCAAGTTCGTAATTTCCATTGTTAGCATTATAAGTTAAATCAGCAAAATAGCTTCCATTTAATTCTGCATAAACATTATAAATAGGATTTCCACCTGGCGCTGTAGGAATGCATGAACCTCCTGTTACTGATACAGTCACAGCACCATCAGATGCTCCCTGAGACGTAACATTTGAACCACCAAAAGTTGGTATAGCCATATCGCAACTTGGCTCGGTAATCGTTAAAATATCAGTTGCAAAACAAGTTGCGCTTAATACATCATCAGTTGTAGCAATGAAAATAACATAATCACCTGCAGGCAAATTTTGAATTGAAATGATTCCGAAGCCATCATCTTGTCCAGTGTATGTCTCAAGTGTGTTTATTTCAGCTAAATTGTAGAAGTAGGTTTGTCCTTGGGTAGAACTTGTTACAGTTAAATCAATAGCACCATTTGGGGTACAGCCTGCACCAGATACATTGGTTGAGCCAATATTTGCTATTGAAATGTCGCAAGCAATTGGGTTAATTGTAAATTGTATTGTACCTCCACAATAAAAAAATTCGTAGTTGCCTGGCAGCAAATCATATAAAAGTATTGTACCATCTGTTGATGAAAAAGATTGCTGTAAATTTCCTTCATAATATAAATTTCCAGAAAGATTAGGATCAGCAGAATAAAATCCTTCAACAATGCCAAATGGATATATTGAACTGGTAGGATCTGTTACAACCCAAGAATCAATTATTGCGCAATTGCCTCCTGCAAAGGCAGTTTTTGGGTTTCCCGCAAAGGCAAGCACCGTGACTAATAATAACAAATAGATTTTTTTCATAAAATTTAGATATTGATGGTTTTTAATTAATTATTTAGATTGTTTTGCAAATATAAAATCTTTTGGGGAATAGCAATAAAAAAAGGTGTAAATCATTGCTAATGGGCATTTGTTTTTTTCAAAAGACAAGATTTTTAATAAATCCGTTTGAACCCAAATACTTTTTTTAGCAAAAGTTAAATTCATAAAAATAATCATACCCTTACCCAATACAAATTAAGTACCCAATAAAACATACATGAGTGTTGATAAGGACATATTAAAAATAGCGGCAAAGCGGAATTATCATTTTAAAATAATACCAATTGGGTATAATAGCAAAAAATAGTTGGTAAAATCTTCTATAATCCTCTGCAGCAAAGCGATTGGCTAGTGCAAATTGAAATCACATTCAATAATGATTTAAAAGTGGAATAGTGTAAAATAGCAGAATGTAAGTTTTATAAGCCATAAGGCACAAAAAATGAATTTATATAAATTGAAATCTTACAATTTACCAACTATTTTTTGCACCATTACCACCAATTGCATTTATTTTTTAGTATAACTAAAAAATAAATATGCAATGG
>CAIKXD010000325.1 GCA_903831265.1 uncultured Bacteroidota bacterium | reverse complement strand
TTTTTGATACCTTCAATGGCAACGCCACCATGCATTTTAAGCGCTTGCGATGTAGTAACCAGCACCGCAGCTTTTGGAGTAATTCCTGCATTACGGCATTTAATGTTTAGGAATTTTTCAGCTCCTAAATCGGCTCCGAAACCAGCCTCCGTAATTACATAATCGCCAAATGTCATAGCCATTTTTGTTGCCATCACAGAATTGCAACCATGTGCAATATTTGCAAAAGGTCCTCCGTGTATAAATGCGGCTCCACCTTCTAAGGTCTGCACCAAATTGGGATTTAAAGCATCTTTTAATAATACAGCTATAGCACCTCCAATTCCTAAATCGCCTACTGTAAAGGGTTGGTTTTCGGCTGTGTAGCCTAATAAAATATTATCAATTCTTTTACGAAGATCATCCAAACTAGTGGCTAAACAAAAGATTGCCATAATTTCTGAGGCGGGCGTAATATCAAAACCTGTTTCTTGCGGAATACCGTTAGCCGAACCATTAAGCCCAGAAACCATAAAACGTAAAGAACGGTCGTTTACATCTAAAACTCTTCTCCAGGTAATTTGTTTAAGTGCCTTTCCTGTAGCACGGTTATAATATTGATAATTATCGAGCAGGGCCGAAATCATATTATTTGCTGATGTGATTGCATGAAAATCACCTGTAAAATGAAGGTTGATATCTTCCATAGGCACCACTTGAGAATAGCCACCACCGCAAGCACCTCCTTTCATACCAAAGCATGGACCTAATGAAGGCTCGCGCAATGCAACGATAGCATTTTTACCTATCTTTTTTAATCCTTGCGCCAACGCTACACTGGTTGTGGTTTTGCCAATACCAGCTTTAGTGGGAGTAATGGCAGTTACCAATATTAAATTGCTTTTGGCAATACGCTCTTCATTAATTTCTTTGTATTTAATTTTTGCTTTGTAGTGCCCATAGGGTATCACGTTATTACCCGGAATACCTAACTCTGCAGCCATTTCGCTTATTGGCCTTAATTTAACACCTTGTGCAATTTCAATATCTGTTTTCATAATCGCGGTAATATTATTATAATTTGTAAGCAATGATAAATAAAAGAATGACAGTTTTAATTATTTCTTGAACTTTATTTTTGTGTTGACATGCTTGCCAATTATGACGGAGAAATATTAGTTATTCCTTTGGGATAATCGTTGTTGAGCAAGTTTACTATTTTATGAAAGTTTTGAGGTTCATTTACAAAATCGACACCCTGCATATCCACCACCAACACTTTTTGTTGAGGCAAACCTTGAAGGAAAGACAAGTACCGGTTTTGAATTTGCTCAAGATACTCAGCCTTAATATTTAATTCGTATTCTCTCCCACGTTTGAGTATATTGTGCTGTAATTGTGGGGTATCTAAATATAAGTATATTAATAAATCAGGCTTAGGTAAAGAAGATGCAATAATATCGAACAAGCGCTGATACAAAAGCAGCTCATCTTCTTTAAGATTATTGCTCGCAAAAATTAAACTTTTATAAATAAAATAATCGGCAATGGTAATTTCGTTAAATAAATCGAGGTTAATCAAATCTTGTTTTAATTGCCCATATCTATCGGCTAAAAAGCTTAATTCTAAAGGAAAGGCTACTTTATCAGGATTTTTATAAAATTCGGGCAGAAAAGGATTTTCAGAAAATTGCTCAAGCACTAATCTAGCATTAAATTGATTGGCAAGCATGTTACTCAATGTTGTTTTACCTGCTCCAATATTTCCTTCGATTGCTATGAAATTATACTTCATTAAATTAGGTATTTTAAAAATTGAGTATAAGGTTTGTTTTAACTACCTCACTTTTATCAACACATTGCTGGAGTAATGTATTGTTCGACAAATTCAATTTGGGGTGAATAAAATTAGGAGCTAAATCATTTAAAGGTATAAGTGTAAACCTTCTTTCTGCAATGTATGGGTGCGGAATTTTTAAATTAGGCAATTGAATAATTTCATCATTAAAATACAAGATATCGATGTCAATTAAGCGAGGCATCCATTGCAATTGACCACGTACTCTACCCATCAGTATTTCAATAGCTAATAATTCAGTTAATAATTGATTAGCATCCAATTTTGTTTCTACATTTAAAATAACATTTAAAAAATCATCCTGATTAACATTGCCCCATGCTTTGGTGCGATAAATAGGAGAACAAGCAATCACCTTAATTGACTTTGCTTTCAAAAAAGAGCAAGCTTCTTGTAAATTTGACAATTGATCTCCAAGATTGGATCCTAATAAAATATAAACGTTAGACACCTTCTAAAACTTTATCGATTTTAAATTATAAACAAGGCAAATAATAACACAAGAAAAACAATATACAGAAAAATCAAAGCAACTAGGAGGGCATTTAAACCAATAATAAAGAATGCCAATGTTTTTGCACTACGGGCATCAGATGGCACAGGTTGTCCATTTAATTTAGCCATTGCTTCGGCCTTTTGGGCCACCGAAATTGCTACAAATGCCGGAATTAAACTCAAAAAGGAAAGTGTTAGAAAAGCTATCAAAGAAAATAAAGCCACAGCTAGTGCATCATTTGCTTTTTCTTCTACTTTTTTTTGTAATATATCATTGCTAGCTGGTTCTTTTCTATAAATAGTATCAGGTTTTAGTGCATCAATTTTTTTAAGTGTAACTTTATTGATACTGCTTAAAATACGTCCTGTAACGTTATTTTGTATTTTATTTGTATACTTGTGATAGGTCTGATAATTTTCTTCTGCTACCTTTTGTTCTTTTTCTTTTTCCTTTTTAATATCATCATTCAACAAAGCAATAGAATGTTCTTGCAAATCCTTGTTTTTATTACTTTTAATAGGATTTTCTTTTTTATTATGCTTTATAACAGTAAAGCCATTGCCGTAGTGCTTTTTATATACCGAACCACAAGAGTTTAGCACAAGAGCAATTGCAATGATTATTATTGCATGAATATTTTTCATAAAAAAAGTGTTTGAGCAAATATAGCGCAAAAAATACAACCATAATGTTTAAATAATTTTGAAATATCTCAAATATGAATTGTAATTAAAAAACTTGTTAAAAACTACTACCAAATCATCTATTTAAAACAATTTGGTAAAAAATTATTCATACACATATTGTAAAATAATGTAGGTTTGAACTTTAAATTTTTTGACGATGAAAGCTAAAGAAAAAATATTGGTTATAGGTTCTTCAGGCCAAATAGGAGGTGAATTAGTGGAGGGATTAAGGACAATTTACGGACAAGAAAGTGTTATTGCTAGTGATATCAAGGATTTAGACAATGATGCTTTAATAACTGCAGCTCCTTACGAAACGTTGAATGTTTTGGACAAGAACCGTATTTTTGAAATAGTTCAGAAATATGAAATTACCCAAATTTATTTGTTGGCGGCATTGTTATCTGCCACAGCCGAAAAAAATCCAATGTTTGCTTGGGACTTAAATATGAATGGTTTGTTTAATGTGCTCGATTTAGCCAAAGAAGGGCACATTAAAAAAGTGTATTGGCCCAGCTCTATTGCAGTATTTGGGCCTACAACGCCAAGAGTTAATACACCTCAATATACCATCATGGAGCCAAATACGGTTTATGGTATTAGTAAACAAACCGGCGAAAGATGGTGCGAATATTACTTCAACAAATATAATGTTGATGTGCGCAGTTTAAGATATCCCGGATTAATTGGCTATAAAAGTGCACCCGGTGGAGGCACTACCGACTATGCTGTACATATTTATCATGAAGCTATTAAGCATCAACAATATGAGTGTTTTTTAAGCGAAAATACATCTTTACCAATGATGTATATGCCCGATGCTATAAAAGCAACCATTGATTTAATGCATGCGGAAGCCGAAAAAGTTAAAATAAGATCGGCCTACAATTTGAGTGGAATGAGTTTTTCTCCAAAAGAAATTGCACTAGAAATATGCACTCATTTTCCAACATTTAAAATAAGCTATAATCCAGACAGTAGGCAGCAAATTGCAGATAGCTGGCCTCAAAGTATTGATGATAGCGCAGCACAAAATGATTGGGGTTGGAAAGCACAATACGATTTAAAAAAGATGAGTAACGATATGTTTAAACATCTTATAAAGTAATTCATAAATTTCAAAGTTATAATTAGGCTATCGTACAGAAATTAGTTTGATTGAGATAAGTTTCTCTATCCAATTATTTCTTTAATTTAATAAAAAAACATGTTATCAGTAAGTAAAGTATCAGTAAGTTTTAGCGGCACCTATTTGTTCGAAGAGGTTTCATTTCTGGTGAACAGAAAAGACAGGGTTGGTTTAACAGGTAAAAATGGAGCAGGTAAATCTACTTTACTAAAAATACTATCAGGCAAACAAGTGCCAGACTCGGGCACAATTTCGATGCAAAATGGTTTAACTGTTGGTTATTTGGCTCAAGAAATTGCAAGTACAAGCCAATTAACTGTTATGGAGGAAGCATGCAAAGCGTTTATTGAAGTTAACCAATTACAAGATTTAATTGAGAAATTAAATGAAGAAGTTGCTACTCGTACCGATTATGAATCTGAAGGTTATCATGATTTATTAGTTCGTTTGCATGATGCAAATGAGCGGTTTAATATGATTGGCGGCTATGATGCAGAAGGCAATGCCGAAAAAATATTACTTGGTTTAGGTTTTTTACGCAAAGACTTTAATGAGCCATGTAGCAGTTTTAGCGGTGGTTGGCGCATGCGCATTGAGTTGGCAAAAATTCTTTTACAACAACCCGATTTAATACTTTTAGATGAGCCCACCAATCACTTGGATATTGAAAGTATACAATGGTTAGAAGATTTTTTAAAAGACTATTTTGGTGCCATCATTTTGGTATCGCATGATAAAGCATTTTTAGACAATGTTACTAATCGCACTATAGAGATAAGTTTAGGTAAGATTTATGACTACAAAACAAACTATTCAAATTATCTAATTCAGCGCAAAGAACGCAAAGACCAACAAGTTGCAGCGCATAAAAACCAACAAAAATTTATTGAACATACCGAAGAATTGATCAATAAATTTAGAGCCAAAAAAGACAAGGCTGCGTTTGCTCAAAGCTTAATTAAAAAACTTGATCGTTTAGAAATTATTGAAGTAGATGATGATGAAAATGCCTCTATTAATTTCCGCTTCCCTCCTGCCCCACGCTCGGGAAAAGTGGTTGTAAACGCAATTAAAGTTGGTAAAAGTTATGGTCAAAAAGTAATTTTTAAGGATGCCGAAATTGAAGTAGAACGAGGTCAAAAAATTGCTTTAGTAGGAAAGAATGGTGAAGGAAAATCGACCTTTTTAAAAATTGTGGCTGGCGAAATTGAATATACAGGCGATTTACAGCTAGGCCATCAAGTTGACATTGGTTACTTCGCACAAAATCAAGCGGAGAGTTTAAATCCAGAGAAAACTGTATTCGATATTATTGATGATGCTGCCGTTGGTGATATCAGAAAAAACATTAGAGGTTTATTAGGTTCATTTTTGTTTAGTGGCGACACTATCGATAAAAAAGTAAAAGTATTAAGTGGTGGCGAAAAAAACCGACTTGCTTTATGTAAATTGTTGTTGCATCCATACAATTTATTGGTGCTTGATGAACCTACAAACCACTTGGATATGCGTTCGAAAGAAGTACTAAAAAATGCCTTGCTAAAATATGACGGAACTTTAATTGTTGTATCGCATGACAGGGACTTTTTAGAAGGGCTTACAGAAAAGATGTATTATTTTGGGAAACAAAGCGTGAAGCCTTTTATAGGAACAATTTATGAGTTTTTAAAATACAATAAACTTAATTCATTAGCCGATTTAGAGCGTAAAAAAGTAGAAGCAAAAGCCACTGTAAAAGTTGTTGAAGTTAGTAAAGAAGACAAACATAAAAATGCCGAACTCAAAAAAGAACTAGATAAAGAAATTAAGAAATTAGCCAAGCAAATTGGAGTGGCCGAGCAAAGTATTGAAGAATTTGAGACGCGAGTTAATAACATTAGCCATGAATTAACCTTGCCAGAAATTTTAGCGGATAATGAAAAAGTTAAATTACTTTATCAGCAGCACAGTAAAGTGCAGCATGAATTAGATTTAATAGTTTCTAATTGGGAAAGTATGAATGTGGAATTAGAAACAAAGCAAAAAGAATTTAAAAAATTAGGCTAAAAACAATCAACTAGCGTTAGTTTGATTGTATTTTTTTGTTATTGTTCAGCAGCTAAACATGGATAGATTAACAAGCAAATGCTGCTTGTTTTTTACAACATCATTATTAAATAAGGGTATAATAGCAAAAAATAGTTGGTAAAATCTTCTATAATCCTCTTCAGCAAAGCGATTGGCCAGTGCAAATTGAAATCACATTCAATAATGATTTAAAAGTGGAATAGTGTATAATAGCAGAATGTAAGTTTTATCAGCCATAAGGCACAAAAAATGAATTTATATAAATTGAAATCTTACAATTTACCAACTATTTTTTGCACCATTACCTAAATAAGTGCCTAGAATCTAAAGCCTATTTTCCAGGTAAAAAACAACCAAGGTTTAATTACTTTTTTAACATTCTTAGAATAAGTTTTTACTGTACGATAGTCTGTATCTTCTGAAGATTCGGCAATAGTTTGAAACTGTACATCATCAAACTTTAAAAATCTAATTCCCGAGCCAATGGCCCAATCGCTATAAAACCTACTATCTGTTTCGGTTGAAGATCCATACATAATTTTTATTTCCTTACTTAAGTAATCCACTAAGTAAAAATTTTGCGTAGAACTAGGTACGACAATTTGGTCATCAAATTTTCTAACTCTTGTATTTACAATATGTGCATAAGAGAGTGAAAAATAATTTCCATTATTTGCATTTGTTAAATAGTATTTTGATCCCAACTCAAACATATACCCCGGACGTAAACCATCTTTATAAGTATCGTAATTTTCAAAAATTGATTCAAATTCAGACCAGTGATACTGACCAGAAAAATCTCTAGCAGTATAACCTGCCTGCACAAATAAAGACACCCCTTTAACAGCAAAATATTTTTCATAACCCAAAGAAAAACCGCCTCTAAGCAATGTAGAGCAATTTACATAAAAAACATGCTTATAATATCCTTTGGTGGCATTTCTTTTTTCATCTGAAGATCGAAAAAGTGGCAAAGAATCGTTTTGCGCAGCTAATTTTTGCGAATTGAGTAGGGTTAAATAAAACAGAAAAAAAATAACGTATTTAAATTTTATCATCGGTAAATGTTTAGAATCTTGCCCCTATTTTCCAACCTATAAATGGCCAAAATTTAATATTTGTTTGAAATTTTTTTTCTGCTGTAATTATAGTTTTGTTGTTCCAAGTACTAGTGCTAGAATAAGGATTTGCATTGGTTGCATTTACTTCTAAGATTTGATAATCTAAAAATCTAACTCCCACCCCTAAATTAAAGTCGCTATAATAGGTTCTTTCGGCATCATTAATGAATCCATACACAAATTTAAGTTCTCTGCTATTATAATTTAATTTATGAGCACTTGATTCACCTGGCTCTAATAAAAAATCTCTATCCACTTTAAGATTAATTACATTTGAATATGACGAATAACCAACTCCAATATAATCTCCTCCAATTTCACGATCGAATAAATATTTTAAACCTAAATCAACTGTACGGCCTAAACCAACACTTGTTCGTGATGCTTCTTCATTGTCGAATAGGTATAACTCATCTTGAAAAGACCATTGTCCAATAACATCAATTGACATTACACCCAAACCAGCATAAACAGAAAAAGGCGTATTATTAATATATCTTTCATAAGTAAGCATAGTACCACCTCTTCCCAAATGTGCGAGACTTATAGACAGGGCATTTTTACCGTTATTGCTGTTGGAATTAATTGTGTTAGCGCTATTTTTAGGCGGTGTTCGGAATACATCCAAGCTATCATCCTGCGCAAATACAAACTGAGTAAAAGCAATTAAACTTATCGACAAAAACAGAAATTTTTTCATATATATATTTATTAAAATCTAACACCTATTTTCCAACCAAAAAACAACCAGGGTTTTAAATCGTTTTTTGTTTTTTTATCTATAGATAACTCTGTATAGTATAAATAAACACTAGTGTTAGGTTGTGCCACTTCAGCTACATTTAGTTGTTGATATTCTATCTGCCTTAATCCTCCACCAATAAAAAAATCGTTATAAAATCTTTCACCAATATCATTCATTGCACCATAAATTATTTTAAACTCTCTGCTTGAGTAATCAAGTCTGTATGTTCTAGTATCAAAAGGAACAACTTTATAATAGTCGTCTTGAACTTCTTGTGTAATACTATTGGTATATGACGAAAAGCATAATCCAAAGTAATTACCTCCAAGTTCTTGATCAAAAATATATTTAGCCCCTAAATCAAACATCCTGCCCAAATCCACGCTCTTTCTGTCTGTATATAAAGAAGAGTAATAGAAGCTTTCATTATCAATGGAGTATTGCCCTATGTAGTCGATTTTTGTAACTCCAAAACCGGCAAAAACAGAAAAAGAAGTATTATTTATAAATCGTTCATAGGTAATCAAAGAACCACCTCTTCCGATGTGACCGATACTTATTGTAAGAGCGTTATTGCCGGCATTATTTGCTCCTTTTGAAAGGCTTGTATTTGCTTTACCAGGCACCCTAAATACATCTAATGAATCGCCTTGAGAGTAACAATTAAAACTCAGCAAGAGCGCTAAAAATAGAGCGGAAATAATTTTATTCATCGTATGTTTATTAAAATCTTAATCCCATTTTTAATCCAATAAATAGCCATAATTTTAACTTTACCTCTTTCACTCTATCAACCTCAATTTCTCTAGCACCATTTTGAGGAGTTAAATTGTAAAGTACAAATGGATCGTCAGTAATATTCAACTTTTGATAATTTAAGAAGCGTAAACCCGGGCCAATTGAGCCATCGATATAAAGTCGGCTGTCGTTGTAATTGGTGGCACCTATTACCAATTTAATTTCGTTACTCATGTAACTTAAATTATATGAACGAGCACCATTGTTGGCCACTTCGTAATCAGCATCAATTTTACGTTTTGTATTATTTGAAATAAAAGTATATCCAAAACAAATATAACTGTTATCCCAAGCAGCAGCATCTAAAAACTTTATACCAAGATCAATAATTCTACCAGGACTTTCCATTGTTTTAACGGAATAATCATCTTCAGGATAAAATTCTAAATCCGAATCAAAAGAATACTGTCCTACAACATCCAAAAAACTTATTCCCAATCCTGCATATAAGGCAATATTTGGTTTTACAAACTCTCTTTCATAACACAAAGTTGGACCACCTCTGGCGATATGATTTAATCCAAATGATATGACATTTCGATTTCCTGTATTTAAAGGACTATTTGATGAGCCAGTGTTTGGATTCTTTCGAAAAACACTTACACTATCATCTTGAGCATTGGCAACATTTACCAATAAGCAAAGAAAAATAGATAAACATAGGTTTTTAAGCATCCTGCAAAATTTTAAAATCTTATGCCCATTCTCCATGCAACAAAAATCCAGATGGTTTGATTCGTATTTGAATCTTTGGTAAGTTCATACAAATACTGGCCATTGCTATTTTGAGCGGTAATATCTTTTAACTGAAAATTTTGGTAGGCTATAAATCGATATCCCAAACCTGCACTTATATCATGATAAAACTTTTTATCATTTTTATTGCTAAAACCTAGCAACAACTTAAATTCATTACTCCTGTAATCTAATTGATTAAAATTGGGCGGCACATAGGTGTTGACATTTCCGCGAAATGATTGTAAGTTAACTGTATTATTGATTGATGTAAAAGCTGCCATAAAATAAGTACCTCCCATAGATTGGTCTGTATAATATTTCACACCAAGTTCATAAAGTGGTTTAATTTTGGTGCCCGCTTTAGTTACATCTGCACCAATCATATAATACTGAGTTAGTTCTCTTAAATACACCTGTCCGAGCGCATCAAATTTACATATTCCAATACCAGCAGTAAGCGCTAATCCATATTTACCTACCATTCGCTCATAGCTTAATAGGGCACTCCCTCTTACAATTTGAAATAAATTAAAATTAAGGGTGTTTTTGTAGGTGTCATTTCTGGCATTTCCTGCAAGGTTCATGGGCTCATGAAACATCGCAAGTGAATCAGTTTGCGCCTTTAAATTTAAATTAATGGTTGTAATTAAAATGATACTAAAAATGAATTTCACCACAAATTTTATTTCGACTTTATCAATACTGTGAAATTACTTAGCAATTTTATTTTTTGCTCTAAAGCAAGCCCGCTAATTTCATTTTTGCTTTGCATTTCAATGGGCTCTGGTAAAAGTTCGAATAGGTTTTTTAAACTGCTCGATTTAATGGCATAAGATACATTATCTGCTTCCATAATTTTTGCATTAATAATACCCACTAATTTACCTTCGCTATCAAATAGTGGCCCACCGCTGTTACCCGGTTGCACAGGCACAGAGGTTTGATAAGAACCAATATCACCTTGATAACCGGTTTTAGCACTTATTTTACCATCAGTAAATTTTACTTCCTTGCCCATAGATGTTAAAGCCATTGGATAGCCCAATGTAAACACTTGTGTACCCACCTCTGAAGTGCTTGCAGGATAAACATAAGGTATCTTAAACTGCACTGGATCTAAGGTAGCACCTTTTATTTTTAAAATTGCTAAGTCAGACTTTGGATCTTTTTGAACTACCTCCGCTTCGTATGTTTTGGCTTCATTATTGATTTTAAGCTCTACAAAACATTTGTCAATTTTTTCAATAACATGGTAATTAGTTACCACATAGCCTTTTTGACTGATAATGAAACCTGAGCCACTTGATGTATACTTTTCATCACCTTTTTCAACTGGAGTGCTTTCGCTATCGATATCTTTTTGATAAATTAAACTGGTAATTTCTAAATTAATTTTTGCATCAAAGCTCACAAAACCTACACGTTTACCTACAATTGCTCGGTAATTAAAATTATCTAGAATTTCGCCATTTACACTAAAATAAGCTTTCTTTCCGCTTTTTTTGATTTTAAGTTTATTTGCATTTTTTCCTCTTAAAATGTAGCTAGAATAAAGATTACCACTAAAAACAGCATTTAGGCCTTCGTATCTTACACCATAATTATAATATCCAGCCGAATTAATGCAGAAAAAATGGTAATTATCCCAATCTTTTACACCGTAAATAATTCCATAAAACGCATCGCTGCTGCCGCCCGCAAATTTAATATCAGCCTCTATCGAAAAATCTTCATATTGAACAACATCTAATTTTATCCACTGTGCAAAGTCAATTTTCTTGTTGGTTTTAATGTGTAAACCGCCATTTGGCATAAGCTCTGCAATACCTTTTTCCTCATCATTTACCAATGGCCATTTGTTGGAATTATCCTTAAACTTTTCATTAAATACCCATTTACATTCTTTAAAATCATCGCAAACTTTTTTCCAAACATCCAAACTGTCTTTCTTATTTTGAGCATGAGTGGCATTTGTACTTAAAAAAGTAAATGTAAGCAGTATAATCGCAAAATATTTTTTCACTGTTGTTTTTTTGTATTCGCCAAATTAAAGGCTTTTAATTGAATTCAAAAAGAATACTTTTAAAATAATTAAAATTTGGTTTAATAGAATAAATCAAGCACTTATATGCCCTTAAAAAAATGTAGAATTAATGCCGAAATTAGGAAAGGCAGCAATTAAAATAAGCCTACAGATTAAAATATAATACCAATTGCATTTATTTTTAGTCCAACTAAAAAAATAAATATGCAATGTTTAATGCCAATACTACTTTAAATTAATACAATAAGGCCATGCCTCAATTAGACTAAATTAAAAGTATAATCGGTATAATATACCCATATTGACGTTCAATTGTTTTTTGGCACGTTTTATAAAAGTTAATTACTTATTTCAACTTTGTATATCACAATGTTTTATAATTATAAAACAAATTAAAAGCCTCTGAAATAATTTACATTCCTAGACCAAAACATAAGATATTTTACGTTTATTTACCGAAATATTAAAAAAACTCAAACCTATCCACTAAACAATGAGAAAACAGATTAAACTTGCATTCGCAATATTGCTAATTTCAACCTTTGCAGCCAAGGCCCAAGATGGTAACTTAAAAATTGGTCCTAATTTAAAAGGTGCACGAAATATCATCGACTTTAACTTACACGATAATGAACTTTCTGTAATGTCGAGCAAAGGCTACGAGTTAAACTATTGGAAATTATCACCAGTAAGTCTTATCCCAAATGGAGAATCAAAATCAATTGCAGCTCCTAAAAGTAAGGCATCAGGCGTAGTTGCTAACTCTGATGAATATCTTTATTTTGATAAAATTAGCTTAGCCTCCAAAGATGTTGTATTTTATACCAAAAGAGATAATAAAAACAAAACTACTACACTTCATTATCAAGATTTAAACAACTCATTTAAGCCTTTAACCAAAACAGGCAAATTAGCCACTAGAAGTAATAAGGCTGCAAAATCAGGTTTATTTAACATGTTTTCTACAGATGGAGGTGGTTACACTATTAGAACGAACCGTTTTAGAGACAAAGTGCTAATCATCAATCAAGCCCCAGCAAAGAAGGTAGACAAATCTACCGTTCCAGGCGAGGTAACTTTATCGCTTTATGATCCAAATGATATGAAAGAAATTTCAACTGCAACTTATGACTTAGAGATATCAAGTTACGGTTCTTCTGCCGTAGTTGGTGATGATGGCTACGTTTATTCGTTGGTGCATGTTGGACCTGAGTCTCGCGCAGAAAAAAAAGAAAAGAAAAGTAAAGGAGAGGCTTCTTGGTTTTTTAAAATTATTGGAATAAATGTTAACGAGCCAGATAGCAAGCCGTTTGAATATGATTTAATTTTTAAAAATAAAGGAATTTTAAAAGCAACACTTGAAATTACCAATAGTGGCGAATTAATTTGTGCGGGAACTTATTCAGAATTAACTAAAAAAGGCAACATTGATGATTTTGATGGCATTTTTTACGCAAAATTAAACCCAAAAACGGGAGAGGTAATTTCAGATAATCAAAGGAAACTTGATAGAGCCACAGTTGAATTTATGACTTCAAAAAGGAATGCAAAAAAAGATGAAGGTGTCTCTACTTCTTTTAAGTTAAGAGGCTATGAAGTAATGGAAAATAATACCTCTAACTTAATTTTAGAAGAAGACTATTGGTATGCAGTTACAACCTACAATGGAAAAACCACCACCACAACCTACCATTATATCTCTAAGGCTATCCTTATTGCCAATATAGCTGCCGATGGCGAAATAAATTGGATTAAGCACATCCCTAAATTTCAACATACCGTAAATGATGATGGCATCTTTAATTCATTTACCTACTTTAAGGATAAAAATGATCTAAAGTTTGTTTTTGCTGACAATAGCAATAACTATGACTCCAAGACCTTTAAATTAAAACCCGAAAACGCCAAAAACATCAATGATATGAAGTCTTCAAAGCAAGCTAAGTCGATTGCTTTAGCAAAAATTGATGCAAATGGTAATACCGAACAAAAATTAATTGCTGTTTCAAAAAAACATGTGCTTTATACAAAGTATGGAACTTGGTCAAAATCAGGAAAAGAATTATACATGCAAGCATGGAAAAGAATAAATCCAGGGCAATATGCACTTGGTTGTTTATTTCCTCCATACGGCTGTTTCCTTCTCCTAAAAAGGATGAAGCCCGACTTTGCGGTTGCTCGTTTAGAGATAGATTAAAAACTCCTCAAAAAGTGTAAATTAATTTTTACACTTTTTTTTTGCCCCAATATAAATTTGGAGTATTAGAGCAAATAAATTAGGTTTGTTGATTGAATTTTTATGTGGTATAAGAACAGATTTATTTTTTCAATTACAATCTTTATTGTAATAGCTTCAATTGCTGTTACAAGTAATTCAAAAGCACAAACTACAGAGGTAAGCGGCAAAGTTGTTGACATTATTAGTCGTGAACCGTTGCCATTTATAAATGTAGTTTTTAAAGGCACCACTGCAGGAACCACCACAGATTTTGATGGGAATTACAAGGTAACTACTGATAAAATTTCTGATAGTTTAATATTTACCTACATTGGGTATGATCGACTTGCCATAAAGATAAAACAAGGAGAAACTCAACAGTTTAATGTTGGATTAAATGCAAGCACGGTGGCACTTAAGGAAGTTGTAATTAAACCAGGTGAAAATCCTGCACATGCTATACTTAAAAAGGTAATCAATAATAAACCCTTAAATGATAGAGAAAAGTTAGACTATTATCAGTATGAGGTTTACAATAAAATTGAGTTCGACATTAACAACATTAACGATAAATTTAAAAAGAGTGCAGTTGTTAAACCTTTTAAATTTGTTTTCGATAACATAGATAGCACCAATATCGCTGAAAAACCTTCACTACCACTTTTTTTAAGTGAGTCCATCTCTGAGCTTTTTTACAGAAAAAAACCTAAAGTTACCAAAGAAATAATTAAGGCCACAAAGGTTGCTGGTGTAGATAATGAAAGCGTTTCGCAATTTACAGGCGACTTGTACCAGAATGTAAATATTTACGACAATGCAATTTTAGTTTTTGGTAAGAATTTTACCAGTCCTGTTTCTGATGCTGGTTTGTTCTTTTATCGCTATTATCTTATTGACAGTATGGTTGTGGATGGAAAATATTGTTATCAAATACAATTTAAACCCAAAAGAAAGCAGTCGCTATGCTTTGTTGGAAATATGTGGATTAACGACACCACTTTTGCCATAAAACGTTTGGAGATGAATATGGCTGGTGATGCCAATATTAATTATATAAATACCTTTAATGTAGTTCAGGATTATCGAAACGTGGAGGGATCATGGTTTCTAAAAAAAGATAAATTGGTGGTTGATTTTATCATTCAAAAAAATAAACCAGGCTTTTATGGAAGGAAAACAACTTCATATTCCAAATTCGTTTTAAATAAGCCTATCGAAGAAAGCTTTTACAGCAAAACAGATAATTTAATTGTTGAAGCTGAGGCCAATAACAAGAACGAGAGTTTTTGGATAGAAAATAGACATGAGACCCTCTCAAAAAATGAGCAAGGAATTTATAAAATGGTTGATACCATAAGAACAATAAGAGCGTTTAAAACATACCAAGAAATAATTCAAAGCGTTACCAGTGGCTATCGTGTGATGGGCTATTTTGAGCTTGGGCCCATCAACAAACTATATAGCAGAAATAATATTGAAGGCAGCAGAATAAGACTAGGAGGACGCACTAGTAATAAATTTAGCAAGCGGCACGAATTCAGTGGATACGCAGCTTATGGTTTTAAAGATTTAACTTATAAATACGGTATTGGTTACCGGGGCTTTATAACAAAAGACCCACGTCAAATGGTAGGGTTTAACTACAAAAACGATTATGAAATATTGGGCCAAAGTCAAAATGGTTTCTCTTATGATAACTTCATTGCAACTGTTTTCAGGATCAGACCATTAACTAACCTCACCAATTTACAAGATTACAGCGCTTATTATAGTTATGAATGGTTTCCCGGATTTCAAAATAAAATATCCTTAGTTCACAGAATTTATACTCCTGTAGCAGGATTTAAATACAACTATATTGGTACAGAGAACAATGTACAAGAATTACCAAACATTATTACTTCTGAGATACGCATATTTGCACGTTTAGCGATTGATGAAAAATATATTGCGGGCGAATTCGAAAGGGTAAGTTTAGGCACCAAATGGCCTATTTTTTCGGTGCAGTATAATGCTGGTATCAAAGGTGTTTTTAAAAGTGATTATAAGTATCATAAACTAAACTTAAATATTGTTGACCGTTTTAGAATAAATCCAATTGGCTACACTGATTATGTTTTAGATGCAGGCAAAATTTTTGGGAATGTTCCATTTCCTTTAATGGAAATTCATGGTGGTAACGAAACATATTTTTACGACCCGTATGCTTTTAATATGATGCGATTTTATGAATTTGTGAGTGATGAATACGCCTCTTTAAGTGTGAGTCATCATTTTGAAGGCTTCTTTTTAAATAAAATTCCGTTAATGCGAAAATTAAAATGGCGTGAAGTAGCATCAGGAAAGGTTTTGGTAGGATCTGTAAATCCTAAAAGTAGTCAAATATTAATGTTTCCCAATGCATTAAATACACTTAACGGCAAACCATACTACGAGGCAGGTATTGGCGTAGAAAATATTTTTAAAATATTGCGTTTTGATTTGCTTTGGCGCCTCTCTCATCTCGACAATCCTGATATTTCGAAGATAGGATTTAGAGGAACACTTCAGTTTATTTTTTAAGTGTATTTTTGTCACTTATAGTCCTAAAAAACAATTATGATTTTAAGAGCTGAGCATCTTGTAAAAAAGTATAAAAACAGAGCAGTAGTAAATGATGTTTCAGTTGAAGTGCATCAGGGAGAAATTGTTGGTTTGCTTGGTCCAAACGGTGCAGGAAAAACTACTACTTTTTACATGACAGTTGGAATGATCAGACCCAACTCTGGTAAGATTTTTTTAGATGATAAGGATATCACAAACGAACCTATGTATAGGCGTTCTCAGCTTGGAATTGGTTATTTAGCGCAAGAAGCATCTGTATTTAGAAAATTAAGTGTAGAAGATAACATAAGCGCGATTCTCGAAATGACTGATATGTCGAAAGAAGCGCAAAAAGAAAAACTCGAAACACTTTTAGAAGAATTTAGTTTAAACCGTGTTCGCAAAAACAGAGGCGATGTGCTTTCGGGTGGTGAACGCAGAAGAACAGAAATAGCAAGAGCTTTAGCAGTGAACCCAAAATTTATTTTGCTAGACGAACCTTTTGCGGGCGTTGATCCTATTGCTGTTGAAGATATTCAAGCTATTGTTTCAAAACTAGTAGAAAAAAACATTGGTATATTAATTACCGACCATAACGTTCACGAAACATTAAACATTACCAATCGTGCCTACTTGCTTTTTGAAGGTAAAATTTTAAAAGCTGGCACTGCCGAAGAGCTCGCTGCCGATGAACAAGTAAGAAGAGTTTATTTAGGCCAAAACTTTGAATTACGTAAAAAATAATATCGCTACTACTATTTATGATTTACTATTTTTAATTTACGATTGAGTATTTGAAGCTAACCATTAATGCCCGATAGCAATAGGAATTATAATTAAAAATGATGCAATGCACCAAAAAAACAGCAACATATTCTTAGGCATCATGAGCGGAACCTCGCTCGATGGAATAGATATGGCTGCCTGCAGATTTTGGGAAGAAAATAAAACCTGGAGATTTGAAATAATTGACGCTTCAACATACGAGTATAGCGCAGCAGAAGCAGCAATTTTAAAAAATGCTGTTGATCTTTCTGGTGCTAATTTAATTTCACTGCATCATCAATACGGAACTTTAATCGGAAAAAAAGCAAAACTATTTTGTGATACGTATCAGCTTAAACCCGATTATATTGCTTCGCACGGACATACCATATTTCACCAGCCAAATAATAATTTCAATTTTTTTAATACTCAACATGCAAATATAGGGCTAAACGGATTTACCTTTCAACTTGGGCATGGTGCCAATATTGCTGCTGCTGCTGGTATAAAAACTATTTGCGATTTTAGAACATCAGATGTAGCTTATGGCGGACAAGGCGCCCCGCTAGTGCCTATTGGAGATGAATTATTATTTAGCGAATACAATTATTGTTTAAATTTGGGAGGAATCAGCAATATTTCGTTCAATCAAAATGGAAAGAGAACGGCTTTTGATATTGGAATCTGCAATATGGCACTTAATGAATTGGCGCAGCAAGCAAGCCTAAAGTTCGACAGAGATGGACTTTTAGCAAGATCGGGAAACATCGAGAAATCACTCCTTAAACAATTAGTAGACGCTGCTTCAAAAAATCACATTAATCATCAATCATTAGGTTACGAGTGGTATACTGCACACCTTTTGCCAATCATAAATGCTTTTAAATGCGCAATTGAAAATAAACTCTGCACCCTGTGTGAATTTATTGCAATGCAAATTAAGCCTGTTACCAGCTCAAAAAGTAATATACTAGTAACTGGTGGTGGTGCAAAAAACATATTTTTAATGGAATGTATAAAACAACATACGCAATGTCAAATTATATATCCCACCGAGCAAATAATTGAATTTAAAGAAGCACTCATTTTTGCTTTTTTGGGTTTGTTGAGGGTAAATCAGCAAGCCAATAGTTTACATCTTGTAACTGGGGCATCAAAAGATGCTATTGGAGGCTGCGTATACTTGCCCTAATTAATTCACTTATTAAACAGCAAATTGTACGCCCAAACTTCAACCCTAAAATATTTTTCTAAGAGGACGGAGGCAATCAATTCACAAACTGATGTTGCATTTGTAACTTGTTTAAACTTTGATACAGTCCACCTTGAATAGACATTAAATCTTCATGTGTGCCACTTTCAACTACTGCTCCTTTATCAATAACAATAATTTTATCGGCTTTTCTTATGGTTGATAATCTATGTGCAATTACAAATGAAGTTCTTCCTACCATTAATTTATCTAAAGCTTCTTGCACCACTCTCTCCGATTCAGAATCTAACGAACTTGTTGCTTCGTCTAATATTAATATGGCTGGATCCTTCAAAACTGCGCGTGCAATAGCAATCCGCTGTCTTTGTCCACCAGATAGTTTGATGCCACGCTCGCCAACA
>CAIKXD010000324.1 GCA_903831265.1 uncultured Bacteroidota bacterium | reverse complement strand
GAAGAAGCCTTAATTAAAGAAATAATATCGGCTGATACTGGAGTTTGATAATTTTTTGCAAAATCCAACAAGTGATCTACATATGCAGTATGGTTAATAACTTTTGCGTTACCGTTACTATTTAAAAAATGAATAAAATAAGATTTATTTTCATTTACCGATTCAAAATACCTTCCTATTGAACTCCACTTACAGTTATTCCAATATTCAATATTTTCATCATAAAACCCCGAACATAAGAATCTTTGATAATTCACATTCCAATTAATTTCATTAAAATAATGTGTTGTAAGTTTGTAATCTTCCGATATTGCGTTAAAATATTTTAATGCAACTGTAAAATACTTAGGCGCATCACTAATTTGGTGAAGAATGTCAGCTACATAAATACCTTTCTTTTTATAGAACAAGGCAAGGTTCATTTTAGTGCTATCGGTCATAGGTGTTTGCAGCAGTCTTTTTTCCGTATAATCAAATATCTTTTTCACATTTTCTCTTGGTAAAAAACAGTGAATCGAAGCAGAAGGAAAGTTCGATGACCATTCAGGCTTCCTCATCAAATCAACAATAATTGCATCTAAAAATTTCATACGGTCATACTCACCGCCTTTTATTTTATTGAGCACAAAGTCAAAATGAGTTTCATTGGGATTAGACGATTTACAAATACTATAAAACAAATCCTTCAAATTGCTTTGTGAGCTACTCTCTTTGGCAGAGTCAAGCATTGCCTCTATCTTTTGCTTTGCTGTAATATCATCTGCATATTGAGTTGCATATAATAATTCCAACATATAATTCCCTCCTTTGTTAGACAATGCTGCACAATTGAATTCATAACTTTTACCTCTCTTAAAAATATCATTAAACCTCAACTTGGCCAATGAATCTTGTTCAAGAGGGGATAACAAGTTTATCAATTCTGAAAAATTAGGCTGATCATCAACAGCTATAATTGATGCAATAGTGTACAAGAAATCAAGATTGACTAACTCTTTTCTGTATACATCCGATTTAACAGCTTCGGCCAAATACCATTGCACTTTAAAAACTGTTCTATTAATAATTGTATCTGTTTGTGCTTTTCTGGAAGGTTTGCTATAATATTTCATCATTCGGCAAGCATCTAAATAATCATTAATTCGATTCTTGCTGAATTTGCTCACAACAACCTTTTTACCAGAGGAAATTTTAGCTGTGTTTTCTGTTATTTCTTGTTCAAACTTCTTAAATAAATATTCATATACTTTAAAAGAATATGCACCAACTTTGTCATAAGCTGTAGAATCTACTCTATTTGTGCATTTCTTAAGTATTTCAATACCAATATCGAATGCAAGAGTATCGTTATGCAGCTCATCAAGCGCAATATCGAAATCAAACGGTTTCCCCGACAATTCATTTAACCTGTCATTGTTAAGAAGATATTCAGCCTTTGCTGACTCACTCACATTATCAGAAATCAATAATTTACTTCCGCTTTCATGCAATTCAACAAGCACATAATCATTTTGCTTTTTCCTGTAATCAAAATAGTAATAAGAGCAAACTACAATCAGGAGTAACACCCCTAGAGCTGTTGCTATTCTTGGCCCTCCATATTTAATGAGTGTCCTTGAAAAAAACAATCGCCCGGCACTCTTTTTAATAAAACTTTTAGCCTGCGATAACTTGTGATCTGCTGTCGTTAATTGAGTGGCTTTATCTCCCTCAAATTCTTCATACCTGTGAATCCAATATTTACTCGGATTTAACTTTTCAAACCAATTTTCAAAAAATGATAATGGACCTATCGGCAACAAATAACCACTGTTTTTATTAGCGTTAATCCAACGTTGCAACTGCTTTTTAAAATCTAAATAATTTTGCAAATTATCAAATTCCTCGTTGGCCCACTCGGTTAATTGTGTCCAATTTCTGATTAAACTTTCATGTGTAATATCCAATACTGCATTTGAGCTTAGTTCCTTGTTCTCGCCTTGTTCGCCAATAAATGGTTGTAAAAAGGTATTGCCTTGCTCGCGATAAACTTGCAATAATTGGTCAACTTTTGTTATGCTTATTTTTTCATCATTAATGATATTCGTAATCTCTTGTAAGGTCATCCTGTTGCGCACGGCACGAGATGCATCCATTTTAGTTAAGCATTGAAAAACAACCTTTATTATTTTTTGAGCTTGCGTTATACTTATCTCTTTTCCAAAAGAATTCTTATAATGAAGATGAGCTGTTAAATACAACTCATTGGCATGCGCATTCAATATATTGCTTAAAGATGGTTTATCCAGTAATTGCAGTTTGTATTCTGGCAAAGCTGCGCGCCAATGCTCAAATTCTATTTTATCCTCACTTGATAATAGTTTAAAAGACACTCCTCCTACTTTGGCCAAATGAATCAAATCCATTTCTTCTTGGCCATTTTTAGCCATTTTCCAAATGTGGTTCAGCGCATGTTGCAAAATAGGCAATTGATCAAAACCATCGGTTAAACTGTTCAACAAAGTTTGTGTTAAACGCTTGCTAATTTTACACCCAGCTAATTCTGCCGGACCTTCAATCACCTGTTCAATCTCTTGCCTTTTTAACCTTGGCACAAAAAACTGACTATAGCCAATCGCTTCAGGTAAACCCCTGAAAGCTGCACACTGACCAATATAATCGCTACGCATGGTGCATACTACATAAATTGGGATGTCTTGCGCAGCAGCTAATTTATATGTTTCAAGTAAAAGATTTACTGTCTTCTGACTTTCAATACTTGGGATGCCGTGCAGATAGTTTTCTGGATTCGTAAAAAACTCTTCGAACTGATCAACCAACACCAATAAATTGGCGCCTTTGCGTTTGAGTAACTTCTTTTCTTTATCATCAGCATTAAGCCAAGTGGCAGATGTTTCATCAATATAAAATGAAGAAGCTTTATACAAATCGCACAAAGCACTGAAACCATATCCTAATTCCTTTTCTGTTTTTGCATGGTCTTCAATCTTTAATTGCTTGCAAATAGCCGCTGTTAAGTTTTTTAAAGGACTGCGTTCTGGTCTAAAATCTGCTACAATCCAATTGTTGTATTTGGCTTTAAAAAATCCTGCTTTGGCAAAAGGAATAACACCTGCGTATATTAAAGATGATTTACCATCGCCACTGGCACCATTCACCATCAGGAACTTTTTTTCCTCAAGCCGCTTTACCAATCGTTCAACCTGTTGCTCACGGCCTTTAAAGAAGATACTCTCTTCTTCGTTGAAAGGCCTAAGGCCTGGATATGGACAGATAGTGTTGCTCATAAGAATAATAAGAGTTCAAAAATATAAATAATTAGCACATGAAAAAATTATTATTAAAATACGATATAGCAATGAACCTAAATTGACACTTTTAAAATAAATACTCTATTTTAACAATTTACAAAATTTAAGTACTATTTTTCTATAAACCTTATACAGTATGGTTTTAAAAGCATTTATTTGCCAATTTAAGTTTAACTATAAATATTTATAGTTAAACTTAATGCTTTTACTTTAACTATGGATTTTTATAGTTAAAGAAGAATACGTATATTTGTGGCTCTATTTTAAGTATAAAAAAAATGAAAATTACAG
>CAIKXD010000323.1 GCA_903831265.1 uncultured Bacteroidota bacterium | reverse complement strand
TGATTGCAGTCGTTAGTTTTAATGTTGCCAGTACAGTCATCTTATTTCTCATTAGTTGCCAATAAAGCCAACAATTTATTGAGAATTGCCGAAAATTCCTACCTCTAATTACTCTCAGTCAATCTATTCCCCAAGTCATCCATAAAATCATATTGGTTTTTTTAGTATTAGCTTTGGTTTGCATAAATAAGTTTATTGCACGATGACTTATTGGGATATGTATGGAAAGACGATATGACGAACGCCTACAAACACAAACTGAAACATGGATGGCGAAGTATGACGAGCACTTAACCCATGCTTGTACATTTACTTGTAAACAAGAAGTTGCAGGTGTTGAGTTAACTGCTGAACAGCTATGGAAGTGTTGGGAAAATTACTGCAAATACCTAAATCGTATTATCTATAAACATGCTGCAAAAAAACATAACAAATCATTGCTCATTATGGCAACACTGCATGGCGAGCTGAGTCATAAATGTTTACATATCCATGCAGCAATTGGTTGTGTAGATAGAGAGCTGAGTTTTGATGAGTTAAAAGGTTTATTAAACAAAGCTTGGCGTGACATGCGCTGGACAAAAAATATTACGGAAATAAAGCCTTATAAAGATAAAGGCTGGATTGGTTATATGCTGAATGAAAGCGTAAGACTGGATTTGAACAGTGTAGATATAACACGCTGTTTTATTCCACCTACGCTTAAAACACTTTGATATTGAGCTAACGCCTATCAAAGTTCTACAAGTAGAGCAGATATGCTTTATTAGCGGAGCTATATCTAAAAATTACAAACAATATAAAAGCTCAAACAATATAAAAGCTCAAACAATATAAAAGCTCAAACAATATAAAGGCTCAAACAATATAAAAGCTCAAACAATAAGAACATCAAAAGTAATAAAAACTAGGAACGAATCAAATAATAAAATTAAGAAGCAATTAAATAAAACACGCAGGCAATCTAAAAACAGCATTGAACTGTAAACAGATTAAGAAGTGTAATCACTAAATGCAAAACCAATGAGAATGCATAAAAGATATGGTTTATTGGTAAATAACCAGCTAACCACTTAATAAATGGAAGAAAAATGCACTTATCAAACACATGGCAAAAACTGGTAGGAATTTTTATACAAAGAAAACAAACTAGTGCTACTGAAACTACTTGGTTAACTGGAGAAAAGACAATGAAACAAGCACGTACTTTAAATGAGAAAGAACTTAACTTATTACTGCTTTATATCAATACTCGTAAATATGCAGCACGGGATAGGTTGTGTGTATTGCTCACATATTGGGCAGGTATGCGGATTGGCGAAGTAGCCGCACTGCGATTAAAAGATGTATTAGAGATCGACGGCACAGTTAAACAAGAAATAAATTTAACTGCAGATATGACGAAAGGTAAATTTAGTCGAACAGTAGTACTGGCAGAAAAGTTACGTAAAGAAATTAGGGTCTATGTAAAAACAAGATTTGATAGTCAGCAGTTAATAGCATTGAGTTATAGCGATGTTTATAACAGTTCATTATTAGTCACACAAAAGCGTGATGGTTTTAATGCCAATACCTTATGTTACACCATGCACATGTTATACAAAGCAGCAGGGATGTATGGCGCAAGCAGCCATTCTGGTAGACGTAGTTTTTTAACAAACCTCAGTGCAAAATCAGTATCGTTAAAAGTGATGATGGAATTAGCAGGGCATAGACAAGCCCAAACCACAATGCGATATATTAATGTGACAAGTGATATGAAAAAAGCAGCAGTGGAATTGCTTTAATAATTACTGGTCAGTATAAAATCAAAACAAACTTATTACATGACTGGAGAAATCCAATTAATACGGCAATTTTTAGCGCCACCATTCATATTAATAACCATATCACGTGCTGCGCCTTGATGGGGTGCTTGTACAACAATTTGATAATAACTTCCGGTTGTTTCAAAAATATCATTTCTGGCCATACCCGAATTAGAGCCTGATTGATATAACGCGGCTACGTTGTAATTGACAGTAAATGAAGGCATTTGGTATGTTGACATGGATCACCTATTAATTAATGAGGAAATGGAATTATTTAATATTCGCTGGTTAGCATAATCACCCAATGTGTATTTTCCCAACACGCATAAAGGGTAATTTGATGTAGGGGGAAATCAGTAAATTCAATTGTTTGTTTTGCCAGTTCCACGCCATTGCCATCATCAATAACAATGGTAGCGTGATGATTTTTAGTCAGCATCTGTAAACACGTAAAACTCTCTTGTTCCCCATCAATTGCGCAAAGCAAATGTGATGCATAAACATCCATCAGCCAAAAGCAGTTAGCCTCTTCAGCTAAAAATTTAGCGCCATCAGTTAGTACCACTTTGGGATACAATCTGTAATAAGCACTAGTGCCAGTGTATTTCTGTAATTGGGCAGTGAGATTGGTAAGTGACATTGCATAGCTCAAGTTATTAAGTTTCTGCAATTATTTGATCTTTGTTTAAAATAGTCGACCTGTTAATTTGATATGTGAATACAATAAAAAGTTA
>CAIKXD010000322.1 GCA_903831265.1 uncultured Bacteroidota bacterium | reverse complement strand
TTCCTTGCTTTCCTGTTTATAGGTAGGCTGATTTTGATTTTTCAGCTGAGTATCCTTGCTTAATTGGTATGAAATAAGCGAGGCGAAAGGCCCTTCCGGATTTAGGTAATTTCTTATTTCATCAAATGTTAAACGAACCGCCATATTCATTCCGTATATGTTTTGGGTACATTTAGACCAGGCCGGAATATAAAAAGCCATTGAAAATACCTTAGGAAAGGCAAACCCTTCTTTAAAAGCCGAAAAATTCTCTAAGCCTCTGTTTTTAAACGATAGGGCATTTTTAACTCCCTTATAAAATTCAACTTCAATCTCCTCCTCTTCATCCACATCTAAAAGTTCTGCTCTTAATTCTTTAAAATCTACCTGGTTTAATTTTTCTTTTACCTTTTGTTCTATCAGCTGGTTTATTTGCTTTTCGGCCGATTTCTTAAATACATCAGTTGGTTTATATTCCTTGCCATTCAATACATTGAAGTAAAATAATCTGTACGAATAAAAATCTTCTTCGTAAATATCTAAATTGCGGTCTTCTGCCTTGTAACTAATAATTTGCATCAAACTTAATGTAGAGTTCAGGTACGATAGAAAAGTAAAATTAACATCTTCAATTTTGTAGGGCGGTGTATAGTTTTCCTCAGTTTGTTCATATCGGTTTTCATTTTCAAGTTCCTTTTCAACAATAGTATTGTAAATTTCCATGTTGTTTTTTAACTCTTTAAACAAACTCAATCGAAAGCTATCTGTCTCTATTTGATCAATAAAAATTTGCTTAAAGCGGGCATTCAATTTTTTTTGAATAACAGTGTCTTTAAATCCCTTAATTACAGGGTAGTTGATGTCTGTGCCCTTTAAATCCTCATATTTACTTTCAAACTCCAGATTTTTTTGGTTCAGTAAGTCGCCTACTTGGGCATTGGCATTAAAAATGCTAATTAGAAACAGGCAAACAATAAATCCAATTTTATTAAAGCAGCGCATATGTCTTATGAATTAATAGTTAAATAAAAATAAATGATAAACTGAGTGTTTTTAGCATCGTACTTGGTTTGAAGCTTTTCAATGCCCCTTAATTTTAATTCTTTTTCGATGGTAGCTGCATCAAAAATTATTTTTTCGGTGCCTTCTTCTATTTGATATTTTTGCCCCTCAATGGCTTTGGCATTTATTTTAATGGTGCCTATGAGGTATTGTCCGGCAATTAATATGTTTTTCCCTGCTACTTTAATTCTTTTTTGTGAAGCATTTTTAAAAACACCCTCCGGAAGGTGTATCGTGGCATCAGGTACATATACCCCTACAAAATCATCATTTATCTTAGGCTCCGATTCTTTTTTTGTTGGATGTGGACGCTCGTAATCAAAATAATCCTCGTATTTAATCTGGTTCGCAGGAAATAACTTATTTACTTCATCAGGGCTTTGGGTATTATTCAAATCAAGAACTATTTTGTTAAAATCAAGCAATATGCCGGTTTTCCCAATTTCGGAAGTGGTAAAACAAGGATTACTGTATTTGTCAATCCCAATTCGGCCTCCAAGGCTGTAAGTAATGCTTGGAGCATCAAAAATTATTTTAGAAGCAACATACTTGTCTGCCGTTTTCAAAGTACTATCTATAATGGCTTTGTTTAGTTTTTTGTCCCATTGATGAAGCAAAGCAGGGTTAAATTCTATGGCCAGGTTTTTGGTTGTAAGCGTGGCATTGGTTTGGGTTTTGTCTTTGCGGTCTATGGTCATGTTCATGTTCATTTTCGATACATTGCTTCCCACTTTTATACACGGATTCAAAATCAGTTTGATTCCGTTTTTATCCGGTATATTCAAATAAATTTCTTTAGAAGCCAATAAGTCAAAGGTGCACCAAAGTCCATTATCGCGGTTAGTACTGAATTGATAGTTGATGTAAAATAAATTATTGTAAAAATCACCAATGGGTTCATGAAAATTAAAACTCATTTTTCTTACCTCCTCCAAGGTGGCCAGTTCGCTGAGCTGAGGGGCATAAGTAACTTTAAATTTGGTGCTGTCAATACACTGGCATGTTTGTTCTTCTGGCTCTGGGTTGTTTATTTTGATTAGAATTTCGTTCATCGATGGACCTGCACATTGGCAAATAAACCCCCCGTGGTGTCTTCCTGATGGGCAGCTTCCCAGCTCCAT
>CAIKXD010000321.1 GCA_903831265.1 uncultured Bacteroidota bacterium | reverse complement strand
TTCTTTATTTTTTTCTTCAAGTATTTTCTTTTGCATAGAAATATTACTTCTTTGGTGCTCCACAAAATCTTTTTGTTTTTCAATAAAATCTTTTTGTCTTCTTGTAACCCTTAATCTATTTGCAATAAATAAAGAAAACAACACCAATAATATTATACCAGCAATTAAACCATCACGCTTAGTAAGTTCTACTTTTAAATTGGCTTTTTGGGCTTCAATTTGGGCTAATTGCAATTGCTTTTCTACGGCATTTTTAATACTATCTTCAGCCGCTTTTTTATCGAACTCAAACAATAATTCTTTTCGTAAAATATCTTTCTTATTTTCTTCTCCATTAATGGTATCGCTCAGCGCCACAAACTTTTCATACTCTATTAATGCTTGCGCTTCATTACCTTTTAGCTTTTGAATTTGATATAACTGAGAACGGGCATCACGCTCTAAATAGGTATCTTTTAATTCTTGCGAAATAGCCAGCGCCTTATCAGTGCTAATTTTTGCTAAGTCCAACTTATTTTGCCCCTTGCTAATTAATTTACTTTGATAATTTGATTTAAACATCTCAATATAAGCATTACTTAAATTAAGTGTATTAGCAGCAACATCTTTTTTAGAGTTTAGTTTTTTATAACTTGCTATTGACTCTTGAATATATTTAATAGCAGTATCGAATTCCTTTTTTTTGATGTACGAACCTGCAATATTACCAATGATATTTGCCACACCACGTTGATCATCTACTAGCTTATATTTTGTTAATGATTCATTTAAATATTGCATGGCCTTATCCAGTTCTTTTTTTTGCATGTAAAGAATACCAATATTACCTAAGTGACGTGCCTGTCCTCCTTCATTACCCAATGCCTTATCAATTTCCAATGCTTTAAAAGCAAACTCAAGGGCTTTATCGTTATCGCCAGTTTGCATGTATACGAGTACAATATTTCCATAGCATGCCGAGAGTCCTTTTTGAAAATCAATTTGCTCGAAAAGACGAAAAGAATTAAAGTAATAATCCAAGGCCTTACCATAGTCAGATTGAGAAGTATAAATCAATCCAATATTCATCATGTTACTACCCATGCCTTTTTTATTCAGCAATTTGGTTTCTGCATCTAATGCTTTTTTGTAGTATTGTATAGCTCCAGTATAATCTGATAACCCATAATAATTAACGCCAATAAAACGATTTGCTTTTGCTTGTCCCGAAATAAATTTTAATTGTTCGGCAAGCGTTGACGCTTCAACACCAATCTCAACACCTTTCTTCGGATTAATAGAATAATAAGTAAAAGAAATATCGCACAAAGCATTTACACGATTGGTATCCTTTTCCGTATTATTTTCTAAATATTTACTTATTGAATCGATTCGTGCCTGCCCCTGTTTTTGGGCAAAAGAAGCATAATAACTAAAAAGTATAATTATCGCTAAAGCTATACTACTTTTAAAAGAACAATAAACTTTACTATAATTCATAAATGGTTTTATGGTTATTACATATTTCTTCTATACTGCCCACCCACTTCAAACAAGGCATTTGTTATTTGCCCTAGTGAACAATATTTTACTGCTTCCATCAATTCATTAAACAAATTTTGATTGTTTATAGCTGCATTTTTTAAACGCTCAAAAATAAGTTCACGCTTATCTTCATTTGTTTTTTGCAGTTGCATTAACATGCTAATTTGATATTCTTTTTCTTCTTGTGTAGCTCTGATTACTTCCATTGGTATAACTGTTGGAGAACCTTTTGAAGACAGGAAAGTATTTACACCAATAATTGGATATTCCCCTGTATGCTTCAATGTTTCGTAATACAAACTTTCTTCTTGTATTTTGCCTCTTTGATACATGGTTTCCATGGCGCCTAATACCCCACCTCTTTCATTAATTCTATCAAACTCTGTTAACACAGCTTCTTCTACAAGATCGGTAAGTTCTTCTATGATAAATGAACCTTGTAAAGGATTTTCGTTTTTTGCTAAGCCTAATTCTCTATTAATAATTAATTGAATTGCCATGGCTCTTCTTACACTTTCTTCGGTAGGTGTGGTAATAGCCTCATCATAAGCATTAGTATGTAAACTGTTGCAATTATCGTAAATAGCATACAATGCCTGCAAAGTAGTTCTTATATCATTAAAGTCTATTTCTTGTGCATGTAAAGAACGGCCACTTGTTTGAATATGATACTTCAACATTTGCGAACGCTCGTTAGCCTTGTATTTTATTTTCATGGCTTTTGCCCAAATTCTTCTTGCTACACGGCCTATTACGGCATACTCAGGATCTATACCATTGCTAAAGAAAAAGGATAAATTGGGCGCAAATGAATCAATGTTCATCCCACGACTTAAATAGTATTCCACAAAAGTGAAACCATTGCTTAGGGTAAGCGCCAGCTGCGTTATAGGATTGGCGCCAGCTTCGGCAATATGATACCCGCTAATTGAAACAGAATAAAAGTTTCTTACATTTTGATCAATAAAATATTGTTGCACATCGCCCATCAAACGTAAAGAAAACTCTGTACTAAAAATACAGGTATTTTGCGCCTGGTCCTCTTTTAAAATATCGGCTTGCACGGTGCCACGAACCGAAGCTAGTGTTTCTGCTTTTATTTTTTGATAAATCTCATTGGGTAACACTTGATCACCAGTAATACCTAACAACATTAAACCTAACTTGTCATTACCTTGCGGGATATCGCCTTGGTAGGCTGGACGCTGTGTTCCTTTGGCTTTGTAAATGGCATCTATTTTATCGTTAACTTCTTTCTCCAGTCCATTTTTGATGATGTATAATTCGCATTGCTGATCAATGGCTGCATTCATATAAAACGCAGCAATAATGGCAGCTGGGCCATTAATAGTCATACTAACCGAAGTAGTTGGTGAAGCTAAATTAAAACCACTATATAATTTTTTAGCATCATCTAAACAGCAAACTGACACACCGCTGTTGCCAATTTTCCCGTAGATATCTGGTCTATTATCTGGATCATTTCCGTAAAGTGTAACACTATCAAAGGCAGTACTCAAGCGCTTTGCAGGCAATCCCATACTTACATAATGAAAACGTTTGTTAGTTCTTTCAGGTCCACCTTCGCCTGCAAACATGCGGGTTGGATCTTCTCCTTCTCTTTTAAAAGGATAAATTCCTGCAGTAAAAGGAAACTCACCTGGTACATTTTCTTGCAAACTCCATTGCAGCAAATCGCCCCATGCACGATACTTTGGCGTGCTTACTTTGGGTATTTGCGTGTGCGATAAAGATTCGTAATGCGTGGCAATTTTGAGTTCTTTATCACGCACTTTAAAGATGTAATGTTCGTTTTTGTATTGTTGAAATTTGGCTTCAAAGCCTTCAATTAATTTTTTATTTTTTGGATCTAAGTCAAGCAGCAGCTTATCAAAATGGGCCATTATAACTTTCATAGCATCTTTAATATCGTCATTGGCCGATGGTAAAAGTTGATCCCAAAATGAATCCATACTTTCAAAAACCAAATCTGTATTGGTTAAAGATGATGCTGTTTGCGTAAGTGCATATAATTTTTGTGCGATATCTGCTTGCTTGCGCACCCAACTATCGTAGTTTCTATTATTTTCTGTAATTTCACTCAAATACCGGGTTCTGTTTGGTGGAATGATATAAATCTTTTCACTCATTTCTTTGGTAATTGCAATATTCGAAACCAAAGGCGCGCCTGTTTTTTCAACCAATTTATCCATCACTGCTTTGTATAAGCGGTTCATACCAGGATCGTTGAACTGCGAGGCTATGGTGCCAAACACAGGAATTTCTTCATCATCAACATCCCATAATTGATGATTACGTTTGTATTGTTTTTTAACATCGCGCAGCGCATCTAAAGCCCCGCGTTTATCAAATTTATTTAAGGCTATAATGTCAGCAAAGTCAAGCATATCAATCTTTTCGAGTTGTGTAGCTGCACCGTATTCAGGTGTCATTACATACAAACTCATATTGCTATGCTCAATAATTTCGGTGTCGGACTGCCCGATACCAGATGTTTCCAAAATAATTAAATCGAAATGAGCAGCTTTAAGCACATCAACTGCTTCTTTCACATGCTTACTTAAAGCCAGGTTACTTTGACGTGTAGCTAATGAACGCATGTAAACACGTTCGTTTTTAATACTGTTCATTCTAATTCTATCACCAAGCAGCGCACCACCTGTCTTTCTTTTACTAGGATCTACAGATACAATTGCGATTTTTTTATCGCTAAAATCCATCAAAAACCTGCGTACTAATTCATCCACTAAAGATGATTTACCCGCACCACCTGTACCTGTTATACCTAAGATAGGTGTGTTAGCAATATTTGTGGCGCTTTTAGCCACTGCACCTTCTAAAATTTCGGGATAAAATTTGGCAAACTCATCCGGAAAGTTTTCGGCAGAAGAAATTAAACGTGCAATGCTCTTGTAATCGCGTTCTTTAAGATGTTTAACTTCACCATTCAAGTTGGCTCCTGTGGGAAAATCGCACAAATGCAACATATTGTTGATCATACCTTGCAAGCCCATCGCACGACCATCATCAGGACTGTAAATTCTGGTGATACCATAGGCATGCAATTCTGCAATTTCATCTGGTAAAATTACACCACCTCCACCACCAAAAATTTTAATATGCTCAGAACCTTTTTCTTTCAACAAATCATGCATGTATTTAAAATACTCTACATGGCCGCCTTGGTATGATGTTAGGGCAATGGCGTTAGCATCTTCTTGTATAGCGCAATTAACAACCTCTAAAGCACTTCGGTCGTGGCCTAAATGAATCACTTCAGCGCCACTACTTTGGATAATTCTACGCATAATGTTAATTGAGGCATCATGTCCATCGAACAGAGAGGCCGCAGTAACTATTCTAATTTTATTTTTTGGAATATAAGGTGCTTCAGTAATCATAATTCTAATTAATATAAGCCACAAATTTGATAATTTTTTTGGGATTACGGGCACATAATTTAGAATTTGAAAATTAAAGCTCATCTTCAACATTTTAGCGCCAAAGAGCTATTTAAACAAAAATATTTAGATTTGTAATTGAACATCCATATTTAAGCCTATGACCATTAAAGCAAATAATGTTGAAGAATATATTGAACAAGTTAGTGAAGACAAGCGTGAAGCCATCATCGAACTTCGTAAAATAATTAAAAATAACCTGCCAAAAGGTTTTGAAGAATGTATGAATTATAATATGATCGGATATGTGGTTCCTCATAAATTGTACCCTGCAGGATACCATTGCGATCCAAAACTTCCATTGCCATTTATTAATTTAGCTGCTCAAAAAAACTTTATAGCACTGTATCATATGGGTATTTATGCCAATCCACAATTATTAGCATGGTTTACAGCTGAGCATGCAAAACGCGTGAAAGGAAAGTTAGATATGGGCAAAAGTTGTATTCGTTATAAAAAAGCGGAAAATATTCCTTATGATTTAATAGGCGAATTGATGCAAAAAATTACAGTAAAAGAATGGATTGAAGGCTATGAAAATGCCTTCATAAAAAAATCATAAAATTAAACGCTTACTTTTGAGAATTAATTTTGCAATATAAATGATGCCCCCAATGCCACTTTATGTCTGAGGTTGAAGATAATTATACCAAATGTGTTCAAATTCTAAATAAATATTGGGGACATAAAAACTTCAGGCCAATGCAATGGGATATTATTGCATCGGTGCTCAACAAAAACGATACAATTGCGCTGTTGCCTACCGGAGGCGGTAAATCTGTGTGTTTTCAGTTACCTGCATTAGCCATTGATGGGCTGTGTATTGTAGTTACACCTTTGATTGCTTTAATGAAAGATCAGGTGATGCAGTTGAATAAGAAAGGAATTAGCGCCACTGCCATACACAGTGGAATGAAGCGCAGAGAGATTGACATAGCAATTGGCAATAGCATTCAAAAAAAGGAAAAGTTTTTATACCTATCTCCCGAAAGATTGCAAACAGAAATGCTTTTGGCCAAAGTGCATCTAATGAATGTGGGATTGATAGCCATTGATGAAGCACATTGTATATCGCAATGGGGTTATGATTTTAGACCTGCCTATTTAAAAATTGCATCGTTAACTGAATTAATACCCGAGGTGCCAATTATTGCGCTTACCGCCACAGCTACGCATAAGGTGGTGCTCGATATTGGCGATAAATTGTTGTTGCAAAAACCAACATTTTTCAAAAAGAGCTTTGAGCGCAAAAACATCGCTTACATGGTGTTGCAGGAAGAAAATAAAATGGGTCGCATGCTAAAAATTGCCAGAACAATTAAAGGTTCGGGGATTGTTTATGTGCGCAACCGCAGACTAACACAAGAGATCAGTCACTTCTTTAATCAAAATGGTATTATTTCCAGTTATTATCACGCAGGTTTAACCACCGACATAAGAGATGTAAGGCAGCAAGAATGGATTAGCAATCAAACTCAAATTATGGTATGCACCAATGCATTTGGAATGGGTATTGACAAGCCAGATGTACGTTTTGTAATCCATTACAGTGCGCCTGACTGTATAGAAAATTATTTTCAAGAAGCAGGAAGAGCAGGCAGAGATGAGCAAAAAGCATACGCAGTATTGCTCTATGAACGGAGCGACCGTTATGATTTGGAAAGTCAGGTAGAAGCTAGTTTTCCTCCCATTCATGAAATAAAAAGAGTGTATCAGGGTTTATCCAATTTCTTTCAGGTGGCCGTGGGCGTGGCGCCCGAAAAGAGTTTTGATTTTGATATTAATGAATTTTGCTCGACCTACAACATGCGCGCAGGAATGGTTTTTAATGCCATGAAACTGCTCGAACGCGATGGTATGATTGCCCTTACCGAAGAAATAAATATGCCTTCGCGCATTAAATTTTTAGTAAACAAAAACGCCTTATACGATTTTCAAGTATATCATTTTAAGTATGATGAATTTGTAAAATTATTGCTGCGCTCTTATGGTGGTATTTTCGATAATTATGTAAATATTAATGAAACAGAATTAGCGCGAAGAGGACAGCTCAAAAAAGAAGAAGTGTTGGACTATTTGAAGAAATTAGATGGGTTTAAAATATTAAATTATTTACCCCAAAAAAGTATTCCACAATTGCATTTTACGGCTTTACGAAAAGATGCAAAATCTATTAATTTAAGCAATGAAGTTTATATTGACCGAAAGGTACTGGCATTAAAAAAGATGGAAGCCATATTGAACTATGCCGAAAGTAACACCTCATGTCGTAATTTATTATTGCTAAACTATTTTGAAGAACAAGACGCCAAAAAATGCGGTCATTGCGATGTTTGCATTTTAGAGAAAAAAGTAGCATTAAGTAATTTGGATGTGCAAACCATGAGTGAAAAAATTATTGCCATCCTACAAAAAGAACCTATTACTGTGTTGCAATTAATTGAAAACTTCAAACAATTTAAAGAGGACGAAGCTTTTGAGGTGCTCCACTGGCTGCAAGAAATTAATCAGGTAGAAGAGAGAGAAGGTCTACTTTATGTTGCGAAAAAGATTTCTTAAAAATTTATTTATTTTTGAATTTTCGCAAAGGTCATTAAATCAGTTGAAGGAATTTCTTCCAGCCCTAATTGACGAAACATTGTTACCAATTGCCCACGATGATAAGTGCCATGGTTCATACAATGCATAATTACAGTAGCAAAAGGAGTTGAAAACTGTTCACCTTTTAAGTTGGTATATTCACAATTTTCATCAAAAAATGAATCACTACATGCATTTACAAAATCGTTAAAATTGGCTGCGCTAGCTAAAAACAAGTTGGTAGAAAAACCTTCTTTGTCCATCATTTTGCTTGGCCAATCATTAATGCTATTACCTTGCATACGTTGCAACCAAATATACTCGGCATCCCAAATATGCAATATTGTTTTAAACACACTATTAAAGCTGCTCTCAATGGTTTGATGCAATTGCTCTTGCGATAGTTTTTCTACACATTTGATCATTTCATTATTAGCCCAGAGGTTGTACGATGTGTATGCTTTTAGTGTGTTTTTCATATGTGCTTATGATGAGGGTTCATTTTTAAAGTTGGCAAAGGTAAACAAATATGATTAGCGCATTAGCAAATCGTTATTGCCACAGATTCACAGATTTTTTAACGCAGAGACGCAAAGAAGTCGCAATGGTAGCAGAGGACTTTTCAATTTCAAATTTTCACATTGCTTCATTTTCAAATTGAGTTACCACAGAGCCGAAGCCACAGAATCACAGATTTTTTAACGTAGAGACGTAAAGAAGTCGCAATGGTAGCAGAGGACTTTTCATTTTCAAATTTTCACATTGCTTCAT
>CAIKXD010000320.1 GCA_903831265.1 uncultured Bacteroidota bacterium | reverse complement strand
TTTAACCCAAATTAATCAATAGGAGATTTAAAAAATCGAACTACTTGATTTAGTTGGGTTAATCCCGATTTAGAAAATGTTATCAGATTTGTAAAAATCTGATTTACAATTTCTTTATCGTTTACGCATTTCTAATGCGTAATCTGGGTTTAAAATGCATGCAAGGCTAATGATTTTAGAAAGGCAGTTTTTATTGGCACAAAAAAGAATAAGCATAATTTTTAACTTCTTTAGCAGCTTGTTTTATTAAATTTGTCAAAAATATTTAATAATGATTCACAAAATATTACTGGCTTTTTTACTTTTTGCAAACCTTAAAAGTATTGCGCAATCTAAAATTAATGTAAGCGGAAATACCGATGGAAACGCAAGCAGCATTGGCATTGATTATTTACCATTTTATGTTGAAGAACTTGGAATAAACGAAAAACCTCCTTTAAATGCAACGGCATTTAAATCAGAATTTACTACAAATTTACCTCAATGTGTAACTGTTAAAGCCGACTCAGCAAACTACTATCTTTTAATTATAAAGGAACAAGATGACAATGTAGTGCTAAGAAAAGGGCAAACCGAAATTGCCATCAACAACGAAGTAAACTTTTACACCAAACAAGGAAAACTATTGGGCGTTGGAGGTGGTAAAAATGCTATTCAACAATCGTTTTACAACCAGTTTAAACAGGAGTTTGCCGACAATTACGATTCATTAATTAATCAATCAAAAAATAAAACAATTGATGCTTTTGAAGATGAACTTTTTACCCTGAAAAAGAAAAAATTAAATTGGTTAGAAAGAGCTAAACAAGAAAATCCTTTTGTAAATTATATTGCATCTTTAATAAAAAAGGAAATCAATTACGCCTATTATGCCTGCTTGCTAGGCCATGCTGCTAATGATTGTATGATTAAAAAAACAACATTTTGCAGGGCTTTACCCGGCTCTATAAGCGAAGAAATTAAACAGCTCGAACTTAATTCCGATGAACTACTTTACAGCGATTGGTATCGAAAATTTATTTTAAATTATGTGGCCTATTATGGGTCGGAAGTACTTGCCTTTAAATCGCCTGGCAATTATAACGACCAGGCACGTGAGGAGTTTAAATTGATGGATGCAAAATTAACTGGCAACACCAAACAATATGCATTGGCTAAATTACTCATTTACTGCTGCGAAAAAATAGAGTACGAACCTGCCAAAATGATGCTTAACAAACTTAAAGATATAGATAAGGAAACTAAAGTTTATAAATTTGTACAACAGCGTTGTAGCCCTGCATTAGCTGCCAAAGCAAGCGAAAAGAAAACAGAAAAAACTATTGCAAAAACAACAAATAGTTATCCTGTTTTAACTAACCAAGAAGGTAAAGAGGTTTATATTGACCAATTCAAAGGGAAAGTAGTATATATAGACTTTTGGGCCAGTTGGTGCGGCCCTTGTCGTCAACAATTTCCTTTCTCAAAAAAACTGCACGACTCCATGTCAAAAAAAGAACTCGATAAAATTGTTTTTCTATATATATCAATCGATGATAATGAAGCAACTTGGAAAAAAGCCATTGAACAAAATAACTTACAAGGCGTAAATGCTATTAGCCGCGGTGGCTGGTCGAGCGAGGTGTGTAAGTTTTTTAATATTACCAGTATTCCTCGTTATATGATTTTAAATAAAAGCGGCAAAGTGGTTGAACAAGATGCCAAACGCCCTGCTGATGAAACGCTGAGAGATGATTTATTAAAGTTGATGGCCGAGTAGGTTTTAATTAGCTTTAATAAGTTTATATTGTTGCACTTCATTTTTATCTTCTGTCTTTAAAAAATATACTCCCATTGGCAGTGCGGCAAAATTTTGTTGATTAATTAAAGTCCCGCTATATACTACCTTTCCTGTATAATCTGTTAAACAATAATGCGCTTGTTGATTGTTGTTGTAAACATTTATATAATCATAAAATGGATTTGGACCTATATTGTTTGTGAGATCTGTTATTTGTTTAGCACTGGTTAAATTACAGTTTAAATCACTTATTTTTTGCCACAATTCATTATCAAAAGCTGTTATTGAAAGTGCGCTCGAAGATGCTGCATTTCCAAACCTTACCACCACCATATTTTGTGATGGAACCATGTAAATTTTTTGATCATTTTTACCCAAAGCAGCATACATATCGGCTGGTGCGCTTGGCAAAACAAATCCATTAATGGTTAATTGAATTCCGGGTAACATAAAATTACTTTTACCATTCAACCAAGTAAGATAACCATAAGCTAAATTAAAATTTTGTGATGTATTTGTCATGGCATTAAAATAAGCTGTATCGTTTAAAACAGTATCGTTTGCCCATATGCCTTTGTTTAAACATAGCAATCCAAACCTTGCAGCATCGCGTGTTTTGCTGTAATAAATATCCTGCAGCCAAAAGCCAGAACTCATATCTATTTTATTCTTTACACTGTTATTTGTATACACATTAAGATTGGTAGATGTTGCTACAGATAGTACGTCTTGTAATTTTCGATAAGCACCCGTATGATATGCCCAACGTGTATCAGGCGTTGCTAAATAAGATAAGCATGATGGTGTATCATCTTCATTAGTGCATAGAGGAAAGATATCATCTAATCCGCTTGTCATGCATAGCATCTGTTTAATAGTTATTGAATCTTCTTGTGGCGCGCTACAGGCACTCCAACCATTGCCAAGGTATTGGGTAATATTTTGATTAATATTTAAAAAGCCCTCTTGCTGTGCAATGCCTGTTAAAAAAGCGGTGAGTGTTTTTCCTGCTGATGCCCAATACCATATTGAGTCTTCTGTAAAAGTACCGAAATACCTTTCAAGTACTATTTTACCATCTTTCAACAGAACAAAACCCTTGGTATTTTTTTGCGCTAAAAAATCATATAAACTGTCAATTTTATTGGGGCACCAATTAAGACTTAAAGGACTTATGGTATCCCAATTTTGTGGCGCAGCTGGCGGGTAATATTGCGTTTGAGCTTTGCTCTCAATTATAAATACATTTAATAAAAGCAGTGCAAGTAGATATTTTTTCATCATTGTTTTTTATCATTGCTTTGAACATCATTAACTCAAAAGGTTTAATTGCTATTTATAAAAAAGGCCCGCTATTATAGCGAGCCTTCATTCAATCTAATTTTAGCTTATTGTTTAACTAATTTCTCTACTCTGTAGAAACTATCATTGCTTATTTTCACAAAGTAAATACCGTTGCTCATATCATCTAAGTTAATATTAATTTTAGATTGATTGGCGGCAACATTCATTTCTTTTACTAAACGACCACTGTAATCAAATAATGAGGCAGTCAATGACTTACCCGAAGGATTTTGCAACATTACTGTTACATTATCATTCGCAGGATTTGGCACCAAATGGAAATAAAGTAAATTTTCTTTTTCAACTACATCTGTAATCACTGCAGGAAAACAACTACCAGCAATCGAAGCGGTTGTTCTTTCGCCATTAGAATTTACAATATCAACTATTTCGCTTATACAAATCCAATTTTGACTAACTCCAGAAAAATAAACTCTAACCAAGCCCTGAGGATTTACAGCACGACTAATTGTTGAATCTTGCATTGAAATACCAAATATGGCATTTGTAGCAGCATTAAAACGTAAATCAACAGGGAATTCGGTATTGCTTACTAAACTAACAACGCTTGATATATATACACCACTAATATTAAATTGAAATGCAGCAACATCTGAACTAGGGTTGCTTAAATAAACATCTAAATAACCTCCCGCCAAATTAACATTTACTATTTCTAAGTTTGTTGGCTCGTTAGGATTTATTACATTTCTCGGGAAGTTACAATTATATTGAGGACTGCCTCCAGGGTACAATATATAAGAATTTTTACTGCACCATTTTACCAATTCTGCGTCATAAATAGTTTCAACACCATTTCCACTCACATCAATACAAGGAACCGTATTATTGATAGTGGTTTCAATGTCGTCCATGTAAATATCAAAATCAGTAGGGTTTAATAAGGCATCGCCCTGACGGTCGCCCGCAAATGCTCCACCACCACAAACTCCATTACAATCTACAACCGAGGTTCCTCCCGGAATTCCTGCACAGTCAAGGAATGGCGTGCAGGTAGGTAATAAGCTAAATGAAGGCCCAGCTATTGAATCTTGTTCAATATGCATACAAACTTGCGTGGCATTGTTTACGTAGTTAATTTCTTGATGCCCAAAAGCATCAGGTAAATGCAAAGCATTAATAATTACAGCTAATCTATAATCACCTGTTGGCACATCAGTAATGTCAATCCATTGGCATTGTGTACCTGCGCCATAAACATCATAACAATTAACAGAAATACCCATATTTCCACAGTTGTATTGACCAGCACCACATAAGTCCATCACACAGTAGCCATTCTTATGACCAGCTGGAATAATGTTATTATTCATATCATATAAACGGTAATCACCATACCCTTCATAATGTGCATGTCCATGACAATTGTTGGTATTAAACATGCCAGGTTGTGTACTTACCGTTCCTAAGTAATAATCAAGTGTACCAATATTATCAATTTTGGAGGTAAAGCGGATAACATTTCTTGTACCATACTGTAATAAACAACCTTCTTGTATATCGCAATTAGAAGCGGTAACAGTTTGTAAGGCAAAAGAGTTCACTAATGATAAAGAGTCGAATTGTAAATCTGGACCCTGGCATAATGGATTAGGGTAATAAATGCAACTTCCATCATCGACAGTTGCAATAGGATTAAAATTACATGATGTAGGATCCATACATCCTGTAATTGGTCCAACATAAGAAAAATCAAAATTGATAGGACTTGTACAGCCATCTAAAATATCTCCAATACGAATAAAATAGTCATTCCCTGCAATAAGCGTTGTTATAATTCTAGATTGTTGTCCACAATAGTCATCATTAAAAGTATAAGTGCCAGTGGCATCTTCAGTATAATTTCCTGTACAATTTGCATACATCCATATGGCTGTATTACAAGTATTAGTGCTGCAAGTCGTTATTTCATAAGTGCCAGAAGTAGTACAATTGTATACATACCAACTATCTTCAAAAGTAGCAGTATGTGTACCTAATGCAATTGGCAAGGCCGAAGTACAATAGGTTCCGGGAGGGCAAGCCATAGCATGAGTAGTTCCATAGCCATAAGCAGCGCCAGTGGCAACCTGCACCCCATCTAAATACAACCAAAATCCACCAGGTGCAAAAATGCCATCACCATAACTATCGTGGATTGAAAATATTACACAACTATTGGAAGGAACACAAATGGTATCGCCTGTAAAACCACCTGAGGCTAAAATAACACCTGCGCCAGTTTGTATATCCCATGAAATTTCATTTGGATAGGCATCTGGAACAATATTTACAATAATTTCAGACTGCCCTGCACCGCAAGCTGCTTTAGAATAATTAAAACTTAGGAGTGTAATAAATAGAACGCCTAAAAAAAGTAATTTATTTTTCATAATGTGTGTATTGGAAAAGCGAACTTATACAAAAAATGTGTTAATGACAATTATTTTAGACAATATTATCTATAACCATCTATAAACTATAAGTCATTAAGTATAAATTTGTTTCTTGAAGTTTTCGAGATAAAATGAATAAAAATATTACATTAGCTACCTTAAAATAATTTATGCAGCCCATCATTTCATTAAAAAATATAGAAAGGTCGTTTAGCATTGGTGCCGAAGAAGTGAAGGCTTTGCGAGGTGTTGATTTAAATATTAATAAAAACGAATATGTAGCATTAATGGGCCCAAGCGGCTCCGGAAAATCTACTTTAATGAATTTGCTTGGCTGTTTAGATACACCAACTTCGGGACAATATATTTTAAACGGCACCGATGTGAGTGTTTTAAATGATAACGAACTAGCTCAAATTAGAAATAAAGAAATTGGTTTTATTTTTCAAACGTTTAACTTGTTACCTAAATCTACCGCATTAGACAATGTTATTTTACCATTGATTTATGCCGGGCTCGGAAAAGTTGAACGCGAGCAGAAAGCGCTAAAAACATTGGAAGATGTTGGTTTGGCAAATCGCGTTAAGCATAAACCTAATGAACTTTCGGGTGGTCAAAGACAAAGAGTTGCAGTAGCTAGAGCCCTAGTAAATAATCCAGCCATTATTTTAGCCGATGAACCAACAGGAAATTTAGATTCAAAAACATCGGTAGAAATAATGGGTTTGTTTGAAGAAATTCATAAAAAAGGCAACACAATAATTGTGGTAACACACGAAGAAGATATTGCAAGGCATGCGCATCGCATCATTAGATTAAAAGATGGTGTAATTGAATCCGATGAAATAAATAAACAAATAGTTCAAGTGAGTGAAAGAATTTAATTTCATATAAATATGAATACATTATTTGATAATTTTGAAGACAACAATAAAGGTCTGACAGTAAGTAAGTCGAAACAATCACTTTCGAAAAAACAAAAAGATTTTTTTAAACATACTGCCAGTATTGAAACACTCAAAGAGAAAATTAAAAAAACTGAGCATCACTTAAACAGCTTGGAAGGCATTATTGCTCAAGAAATAGATCCTGAATTAAAAAACCTATCTATAATAGAAATTAAAACTGCTAAGGCTATTGGTAATTCTGCCAGAATGCATAATTTTACACATGCACAAATGGATAAAACAAAAGCTGTTATTGTTGAATTGTGCCGACAAGCTTTTCCCATAGTTGAACCTTCTGCTGAAGATATTTTATTTTATAATAAATGGGCACCTGAGAACTACGATACTTACAGGGATGATCAATTGAATCAAAGCAAACAACAACTGAGCGATTTAATGCAAGATGAATTAGGGATGGATATTAACATGGAGGATTTAAAAGATGATCCAGAAAGTTTTTTGAGATTCCAACAAATGCTTGATGAAAAAATGCAAGAAATTGAAACAAAGAAGGCGAACAGAAAGAAATCTAAAAAGCAGTTAAACGCTGAAGCTAAAAGAAAAGCAGCTGAAGAAATAAAGAATAAAAGTTTAAGAAGTATTTATGTTTCCTTGGCAAAGATTTTACATCCTGATTTAGAAGAGAATGAAAAATTAAGGGCTGAAAAAGAAGAGCTCATGAAAACAATCACTTCGGCATACGAAGCCAAAGATTTACCTACTTTATTGAAGCTTGAAATGCAATGGGTTTATAAAGAAGCTGAAAATATTGACCAACTAAGCGATGAAAAATTAGATGTTTTTATCACTATGCTCAAAGATCAGGTGAAAGAATTGAAAGATGATTTGGAAATGCTGAAATTAAATCCTAAATATCATCGTGTAGCAATGTTTAGCGGCTTATCCACTAGTTTTGCTCTAGGCGAAATAATGCATGAAAAAGAAAAAATTTTACGCAACAGTACTGAATTAAATTCGCTAGCTGAAATTTGCCCAAAGCCACATGCAAAAAAGAAAATCGTTCAGTTTGTAAACGAGTATTATGATGAAATGATTCAGTTTGATGAACAAGATGACTTTGATTTTTATGATGATGATAGCGAAGATGATTTTTCTTCGAAGGAAGAATTGGAAAAAGAGTTAAAAAAATTGTTCAAAAGCATGACCAAAAAAAATAAATAATGAAATTTCTAAAAGGTTTTTTTAAATGGTTTTTGATTGTTTTGATCGTACTAAACGTTCTTATATTAGCAACCGGCAATACACACATCTATAAAGGACTTCAACACACTTATTTAAAAGGCAGAACTGGCCCCTCTCCCACCGAATACACTATTTTTGCGCATCACGAAATTAAAGCCGGAAAAGAATTGCCTTGGGCCTTAAGTAAAAATTACAACAAAGCCGAGTTGAGTGCAATAGCAAGAAAAGAATTAGAAGAATTTAAATCATTGGCCTTTTTAGTTATTAAAAATGATTCTATACTTTACGAAGAATATTGGGATGAAGGCGCCAAAGGCTCTATTACCAACTCTTTTAGCATGGCCAAAACTTTTGTGAGCGTGTTAGTAGGGATAGCTATAGGCGAAGGTAAAATAAAAAATGTTGATCAAGCAGTAGCTGATTTTATACCCGAATACAAAGTTGGCAAAAATGCTAAACTTACGGTAAAACATTTGCTTACTATGAGCTCAGGTATTGACTTTGACGAAGACTACGTGAGCCCATTTGCTTATCCTGCTAAGGCTTATTATGGCACCGATATTAGGACCTTAACCATGAAATACAAATTGGAAGAAACACCCGGAAAAGTATTTAAATATTTAAGCGGAAATACCGAGTTGCTGGCTTTTGTTCTAGAAAAAGCGACAGGCAAAAGTATTAGTGAATATGCTTCAGAAAAATTATGGATGCCTATTGGCGCTTCTAAATCTGCTTTCTGGAGCCTTGATCATGAAAATGGAGTAGAAAAAGCCTATTGCTGCTTTAATAGCAATGCACGCGACTTTGCTCGTATTGGGGCATTATACATGCATGGCGGCAACTGGAATGGTCAACAAATTGTACCCGAAGAATATGTAAAAAATTCAATTATACCAGCCAACTTAGTTGATGAAGAAAATAAGCCAAACAATCGTTATGGATACAGCTGGTGGATGCTTGACTACAAAGGAATGCACATCTATTACGCTCGCGGAATTTTAGGTCAATATGTAGTGGCCATTCCCGATAAAAATATATTAATGGTGCGCTTAGGTCATAAAAGAAGTAAAGAAAAAATGAATGACCATCCAAAAGATGTGTACACTTATATTGATGCTGCGCTTGATTTAAATGAAAAAACTATTCATCCTAATTTATGATTAAAGATATCCCTGAGTTAATTGTTGAAAATGTTGCCATAGCTGTTGTTCGCGAAAAAAACGAACTAGATGAAACAGTTTGGAATAGCTATTTAATAAATTTAAAAGATCAAAAGATTGAAGGTGTATTGGTTACCTCAACTGGCTATGGTGAACTTAACGAAGAAAAAGTAAAAACATCTACCTTACGACATTTTTTAGATGAAGTTGAACCTATGTCGTTTGTAAAAATAGAACCAATTATTGAAGAAGTTTTTGGCATCAATAATGAGTATTGGCTTAGCTTTTATTTAAATAAAATTATGTACGATAAACGCTACGTTTTTTTGGCCGAAAGTATTACAGAAGCTAATTTTACTACTATTCCACTCATCAATAAAAAGGGTGTAATGATAATTTAAAAAACTAATTATGGAAAATTTAAAACATACAGATTTATTGTTTATCGATATTGAAACGGTTCCCCAATACCCTAATTACAATATTGTTCCCGATATTGATAAAAAATTGTGGGCCAAAAAAGCGCAGTATTTAATGCATCAAAATGATACGGTAGAAAGCATTTATCAAAAAGCAGGTATTTATGCCGAGTTTGGCAAAATTATTTGCATCTCTACCGCGTATTTAACACTAAAGAATAATGCTTACCAATTGCATGTTAAATCATTTTATGATGATGATGAAAAAGTAGTGTTGCAAAATTTTACAAGCTATCTTAACAAAACTCATAAAGAAAAAAAGCAATTGGCCCTTTGCGCACACAATGGTAAAGAATTCGATTATCCTTATATTATCAGAAGACTCCTTATCAATGCTCTAAACGTACCTGCGCTGTTAAATTTAGCCGGTAAAAAGCCATGGGAAGTTACACATCAAGATACACTTGAAATGTGGAAGTTTGGAGATTATAAGAACTATACCTCCTTAGAGTTATTGGCACATGTATTTGGCATAAAAACGCCTAAAGATGATATTGACGGAAGTATGGTAGCTCAGGTTTACTACCAAGAAAAAAATTTAAAACGCATTGTGGATTATTGTCAAAAAGATGTGGCTACTTTAACGCAACTTTATCTTAAAATGAAAGGCGATTTAGGCTTTGATGCCGATGAAATAAATTATTTGTAATCGCAATAAATGAACGCTGATACCTTACTTCAAATTGAACATCTACATATCGACTTTGCAGGAAATGAAGGTATTGTGCATGCCATACAAGATTTAAATTTAAATATAAAAAAGGGCGAAACTATTGGCATTGTTGGAGAAAGTGGGTCAGGTAAATCTGTTACCTCTTTAGCTATTATGGGCCTGCTTCCACCACAAGGAAAAATAAGCAAGGGAGACATCCAATTTAACAACAAACAAAACAACCATAAAAACTTAAATAATTTATCTGAAAAAGAATTTCAACGCATTAGAGGCAATGAAATTAGTATGATTTTTCAAGAACCAATGACATCTTTAAACCCAGTGCACACCTGCGGTTTACAGGTGGCAGAAGTAATGATGTTGCATCAAAAATTAACGCCACAGGCTGCTAAAAAAAGAACACTAGAGTTGTTTGAACAGGTAATGCTGCCGCGTGCAGAACAACTATTTAAATCGTATCCACATCAACTTTCAGGAGGCCAAAAACAAAGGGTAATGATTGCCATGGCAATTGCCTGTAAGCCCCAACTATTGATTGCCGATGAACCAACCACAGCGCTTGATGTAACCGTACAACAAACTATTTTAGACTTACTTAAAGATTTGCAAAAAGAGTACAATATGGGTATGATTTTTATTACACATGATTTAGGTGTAGTTGCTCAAATTGCGCAAAATATTTTGGTAATGTACAAAGGTAAAACAGTTGAACAAGGTAATGTAAAACAAATATTTAATGCCCCACAACATCCCTATACAAAAGGGCTCATTGCTTGCAAACCGTCATTAAACAGCCGACCAGAAAGACTTTTAACAGTGGCCGATTTTTTAAATGATGATAAAACAATTCCCTTTGTAAAGCAAGTAGAACAAGCCCTAAGAATAACTAATCATCAAAAATTGTATGCTGCAAAACCCTTGCTGCAAGTACAGGAGCTCACCACACAGTTCATCACCAAAAAAGGTTTTATAAAGCCAGCGACAACAATTTTAAATGCAGTAGATCATGTTAGTTTTGATGTTTATAAAGGCGAAACTATAGGTTTGGTAGGCGAATCAGGATGTGGTAAATCAACTTTAGGAAGAAGTATTTTAAGATTAATTGAACCAAGTGCTGGCAAAATAATTTATAACAACCGTAATTTATTGGAGTTAAACGCCAACGAAATGTTGCAGATGCGGAGCAAAATGCAATTGATTTTTCAAGACCCTTTTTCATCTTTAAATCCTAGAATTACTGTAGGAAATGCTATTGCAGAGCCTATGGAAGTGCATGGCATTGCTAAAAGCAAAGATGAAATAAGAGATAAAGTGATGAAGTTATTGCTTCGTGTTGGATTAACTGAGCAGCATTATGATCGTTATCCACATGAGTTTTCGGGCGGTCAAAGACAAAGAATTGGTATAGCAAGAACCTTGGCCGTAGAGCCTGAATTTATTGTGTGCGATGAGTCTGTGTCGGCTTTAGATGTTTCGGTGCAAGCGCAAGTACTTAATTTATTGAATGAGTTAAAAGCGGAATTTGCATTGACTTATATTTTCATTTCGCACGATTTATCGGTTGTAAAATACATGTGCGATAATATTATTGTAATGCAAAAAGGTAAGATCGTAGAGATGGCAGAAGCAGATCAGTTGTATTTAAACCCGCAATCAGAATATACAAAAAAATTAATAGCTGCTATACCTGGGCATGCAGTTTAACTAACCATCACATTTCTTTTCTCAGCAATCAGTTCAACCGCACAATTTAAAATACCTTGTGCATCAAAGCCACATTCGGCATAAAGTTCTTTTTGCTCACCATGGTCAATAAATTGATCGGGAATACCTAATCTTTTTACTTGTGCCATATAACCATTAGATGACATAAATTCTACCACTGCACTTCCCATTCCACCAATAATACAGCCATCTTCAACTGTAATTACTTTGTCGTGTTTAGAAAAAACTTCATGCAGCAACATTTCGTCAATTGGTTTTGCAAAACGCATATCATAATGAGCGGCTTCAATCCCTTGTTTTGACAAGTTGTTACAAGCATCGATAGCTAAATTACCAACAGGACCTATAGTTAAAATAGCAATGTCTTTACCATCTCTCAACTTACGGCCTTTACCAACTGGAATAGCTTTCATCGGTTTTTTCCAATCCGTCATTACACCATTGCCTCTAGGATAACGAATTACAAATGCACCCATATCTTCTTGCTGCGCTGTATACATCAAGTTGCGTAATTCTTCTTCATTCATGGGTGCCGAAACAATCATGTTTGGAATGCAACGCATATAAGCTAAATCGTAAGCACCATGGTGAGTTGCACCATCAGAACCAGCAAATCCACCTCTGTCTAAACAAAACACAACATTTAAATTTTGTAAGGCCACATCATGTATTACCTGATCATAAGCTCTTTGCATAAATGAAGAGTAAATATTACAAAAAGGCAACATCCCTTGCGTAGCTAATCCTGCCGAAAATGTAACTGCATGCTGCTCGGCAATACCCACATCAAAAGCGCGATCGGGCATGGCTTTCATCATAATATTTAATGAACATCCCGAAGGCATAGCGGGTGTAATACCCATAATTTTGCTGTTCTTTTCGGCCAGCTCTACAATAGTATGTCCAAATACATCTTGATATTTAGGAGGTTGCGGTTGCGCAGGCACCACCTTTACAATTTCTCCAGTATCTTTATTAAACAATCCTGGAGAGTGCCACACGGTTTGATTGCCTTCTTCCGAAAACTTATACCCTTTGCCTTTTACAGTTAAGCAATGTAATATTTTAGGACCTGGTATGTCTTTTAAATCTTCCATTATTTTAGCCAAACGAACTACATCATGTCCATCAACAGGGCCAAAATACCTGAACTTTAATGATTCAAATAAATTACTTTGTTTAAGCATGGTAGCTTTAATACCATTTTCAATTTTGGATGCTATTTCTTGCGCGTTAGGACCAAATTTGCTGATCTTTCCTAGTAATTTCCAAACTTCATCTTTAACTTTATTGTAAGTATGTGAAGTGGTAATATCCGTTAAGTATTCCTTTAAAGCGCCCACATTAGGGTCAATGCTCATACAATTATCATTGAGCACCACCAACAAATTGCTATTGGCTACGCCTCCATGATTTAATCCTTCAAAAGCCAAACCTGCTGTCATCGCACCATCACCAATTACTGCAATGTGCTGTCTGTCTTTTTCTCCTTTATACCTACTTGCAACTGCCATTCCAAGCGCAGCAGAAATAGATGTACTTGAATGCCCTACACCAAAAGTATCATAAACACTTTCTTTTCTTTTAGGGAAACCGCTAATACCTTTATAAATTCTATTCGTGTGAAAGACGTTTTTTCTTCCTGTTAAAATTTTGTGTCCGTAAGCCTGATGACCAACATCCCACACCAATTGATCGTATGGGGTATTAAAAATATAATGCAGGGCAACTGTAAGTTCAACTACGCCTAAACTAGCACCAAAATGACCTCCTTTTACCGATACAATATCAATAATATATTGCCTTAATTCATCACAAAGCTGAGGTAATTGTTCTTCTTTTAACTTTTTTAAATCTTCGGGGATTTCGATGGCTGAAAGAAGAGGGCCCGTTTTAATATCCATGTTTTTACTTTTTATGCTTAACAGCGTTTTTTACAACAAATTTTCCAAAAAATTGTTTTTAACAAATAATGGGTTTAATGCTCATGGAGTAATTATTTCCCGAGTGGTAATTACATTGCTTTTGTTCAAAGCTTTGTCTACAATATAAATTTCGTATTTAATGGTGTCGAATTTCGAAAAAGGATCGTAATAGTAGGGCTTGATGGCTATTTTAATTTCACCTTGTATCGTTTTAGCCTTTGAAGAAGTATTTATGATTGGAATTCTGTAATTAAAATCAAATGGTAAAATACGTTTAACCCACACCCCTTTTTGCTTTTCGATATATGATATAAAACAATTGTAATTATTAGGGGCAATAGTATCATTTTGTGTTAGCCCAATATCTCCATCACCATCCGTAAAATTAATCAGCAAATTAGCGGTGTCCTTATTGGCTATAAAATCTTTAAACTCAATAAATGGAATTGGAGAAGCACTCTGCTTTTTAAGACAAGACGATAATGCGATAGCCATAATAATAACTACGATTATATTTGTTTTCAAGCTCATCCTTTTTTGTTTGAATTGTATTTAATTATCAAATTTACTTTTTATTCTAACAACAACCAAAACAACCTTCGATTTGATTATTATTGCTTAATAAATTTCAAAATTTCGCCCTCTGATGTTTTAACAAAGTAAATCCCTTTTGATAAATGATCAACGCTAAATTCTTTCGCAAAAGTAGCTTTGTTTATAGTTTGTCCAAGAATATCAACTACCATAAAATTGGTGGCATTACTTAAACTTAATTTACCACTGAAAATTGGGTTTGGATAAACAAAAAGCGCTTTGGTATTTTTATTTTGCGTTGCAACCGTCGTTACAATATCTCTTGTGATGTTAATATCATCTAAACCAATTATTGGACGCGGGCCTCCCGCATTTTGAGCAGTTTGATGATAAATCCATCTGATTTCCACTATAGGTTGGTTATTGCATGTATCGGGCAACACAGCTGCTAATGTATCGGCTGTACCTAATGGTTTGTAGGTAGCAGAATCGCTATTACATACAAATAAATAATTTCCCGGAACATTTGTAAATGCCCCAGTTGTTCCGATGCGATACTGACAAGCAATTCCGTAAAATCTTGAGACCTGATTAGGTGGTGTGTTTACAAAATTGAAACTGTTTAACATTCTCCCAATCCATGATACGGTAATATTTTCGCAAGCAGTAGTATTTAATGCTACAGTAGCATCGCCAACATAAATGCTAGCACCTGTACCATTAGTCATACAAGCAGGTATTTGCGATGACCCAGTATTTCTAAAAGCAATCCCTTCGGTTCCTTTTCCTCTTATCCAACACCCGTTTAAGGTATCATAAGTACATGACCAATCACCATTAGCAGGCGTGTTTTCATCTGGGTTTTGATTTCCCAAGGTGTGAAACATCAAATTAGTTGGGTATGTTAATGCTGGTGATAAACTATCCCAGTTAGTAAAAGTATATGTGCCACTACTTAAATCAAACGGTGCCGGACTTGTTTGTGCAAACACACTTATTTGAATTATGAATAAGAGAACAAAGAGTATATTTTTTTTCATTTTGATTGATTAAATTATAATGCAAATATATTCTAAATTTTGAAATGATTTAATTTAGACTTTTCAATTGATTTGCTAAGATTTCTGTTTGTTTTTTACGCGTGTAAAAATTGATAGCCTCTGGGTTAATTTTTATTGGATATTCTTTACCACTGAGCCATGCATCAACGAGTTGCTTTAGCACTTCATACGACTCTTCTTCTGTATTGCAAATAATTCCTTGTCCAGTTTCAGTAATAATTCGAGCTAAAATATCATCATCAGAAGGACATAATATAATTGGTTTACCAGTTGCTAAATAATCAAATGTTTTGGTTCCGGTTACACCTTTTACATTGCCATAGGCAACCAATAAAAGCACATGCGATCGCATTTGTACTTCAATCACTTTCTTACGAGGTACACGATGTGTAATGTGTAAATTTTTTTCGTAACCCTCCATTAATGCTTTTATCTTCATTTCCTGATAAACATCATAACCCGTTCCAATAAAGTTTATTTTTATACTGGCTTTACCCTTATATTCAGCAATTACTCTTTTTAATGCCCCAATAAAAATAACAATCTCTTGCATCTCTATCATAGTGCCATTAAAGGTAATATTGAATTCGTCATACCATTTAACTTTTCTAAATTGCTCAAAATCTTCAGGAATAAAACCATTATAAATTGTGGTGCCATTTTTATGCAAAAATTTACTGATTTTATCTGTATTTAACTCCGAAACAGAGGTGATTAACGAGGCATTTGATGTCCATTTTAATTCGGACTTACGTTCAATATTTGCAGTAATTTTACTTATTAAAGGATAGTTATTATACCAATGCGATTCTACCCTTGTATTCCAGTCATCTCTATAATCGGCAATCCATTTAAGTCTTGCAAAATCTTTTTTTAAGCGGTAAGCAAATTTAAAAAGCACATAAGGGTTGGCGGTTACCACCATGAGTTTTATATCGCTATTCTTTTTTAAAAACTGCTTTGTAAAAGTGTAAAAATTACTAAATGGAATCACAAAATCCACAAAATTTTGCATAATTAGTTCCCAAAAGGTAAGAAACTGGCGCATCCAAGGAAATTTGGAGTTTTCTTTTTGTGTGTATAGTCTATCTCTAAACGATTGTTTGTAGGGCAAGTAATACACCTCATAGGTGCCAAATTTTTGATGTATTACCGTTTGATGGGTATTGTGATGCAAATCGGTTGGGTAATTTACAGGGCGCTCCCAATTACGGGTAATTACAATGGGATAAAAACCAAACTCTCCTAAGTATTTTGCCCAGCTTAATGCCCTTTGAGATGCAGTAATATTACAAGGAGGAAAAAAGTAACTTAAAATAATTATTTTGTTTTTTTTCTCACCACTCATACAAAGGTTTTTAAATAAATTAAAATCAAAAGTAACAATATCATTAATTGAATGAATTTTCTTTAAGGATTTCACTTAAAAGTTCATTTAATTTTATTGCTGTTTTACTAGCAGCGTCTCCCTTTCCAAGCACATTGTTTTGCGTTAAAGGAAGTTTAAAATTTTTATAGGCCTCTAAAATTTTTTTTGCGTTTGGTCCTGCTTGTATATTCCAACCCTCCTGCACCGTTTCAACCCATTCTGTTTGCTTATCCGTAAGAATCCCAGGCACTTTGTGATAATAACATTCTTTGGTAACACCACCCGAATCTGTAATTACCATTTTTGCATACATTATTAAAGCTTGCGTATCCATATATCCCAAAGGCTCACAAATATGTATGTTTTCAAATTCAAGATAATGCGATAGGTTAAATTGTTCAATGGCCTTTTTGGTGCGTGGATGCAAAGGCAGTATAATGGGCATATCAATAGCAGTCAATGCCTGTAATATTTCTTCAAGATGTTGCTTGTTTTCGGTATTTGCAGCTCGGTGGCAAGTGGCAAAAATATACTGCTGTTGATGAATTTCAAATCGCTTTAAAATTGTTGTATTAGATTCAATATTGGCTCGGAACCTTTCAATCAAATCAATCATAATATCTCCTGTATGATATACATTATTGGTGATTCCCATATCTTTAAGCCATTGTATGGCTGTTGGAGTGGCGCAGAAATAATAATCGGCAAGTATATCGGTAATTAATTTGTTTGTTTCTTCCGGAATACTTTTATCAAACTCACGCATGCCTGCTTCTATGTGCGCTAATTTAATATTGTTTTTTGCTGCCACAATAGCAGCTGCTGCAGTGCTGTTAGTATCACCAAACACCACAATACAATCTGGTTTTTCGGCTTTAACTATGACATTTAATTTAACCATGATATCGGCAATTTGACTAATGCTATTATCGTTATTAGCGTTTAAATTATAGTCAGGCTCAGGAATATCAAGTTCTTTAAAAAAATCGTCAGATAAGTTGTGATCATAATGTTGCCCTGTGTGCACAATAATCTCTGTAAAGTACTTGCGAATTTCTTTACTTAAGGCCGCACATTTTATAAACTGTGGCCGCGCACCAACAATGGTTAATATCTTTTGTTTCGACATCAGTTTAGCTTAAAAGTATCATACTAAAGTATAAATATATAAAAGTTTCAATGCAATTTTTAGGCGTGTAAAAATACATCAAATATTTAGAAGCCTAATTAAGCGTTAATTGTAACTGAATTAATAAAAATGCCTTAATATTGCAAAGCAGCAAAATATAAGTGGTATTATGGCTGCTACAAGAGGTATTTTATAAATTCAACAGCGTATGAAAGTATTTAAATTTGGTGGTGCATCGGTTAAAGATGCTGCTTCGGTAAAAAATGTGGCAGCAATTTTAAACGAATATAAACAGGAACAATTGTTTGTAGTAATATCTGCCATGGGTAAAACTACCAATGCTTTAGAAGAATTTACGAATGCACTTTACGTTGATTTAGCTTTGGCTGAAAAACATCTAGAAACTGTTAAAGCTTTTCATTTTAATATCGTAAATCAACTTTTTGAAAACATTAACGATAAGGTTTTTACTGATTTACATAACACCTTTGTAGAGCTTGATTGGATGTTAGATGAAATGCCCGCACAAGCCTACGATCATACCTACGACCAAGTGGTAAGTATGGGCGAAATTTTATCTACTAAAATTGTAAGTCATTACTTGAACCATGTGGGCATTAATAATTTATGGATTGATGTTAGAGATTTTATAAGAACAGATAACAATTACAGAGAAGCCAAAGTGGATTGGAACGCCACTGAATTGCTTTTTAACAGTAACAAAGAAAACTATCTAAACCAACAAAACAATTTATGCATTACGCAGGGATTTATTGGTGGCACCTCCGAAAATTTCACCACCACTTTAGGGCGCGAAGGTTCTGACTATACTGCTAGTATTGTTGCTTACTTGGGCAATGCCGAACAAGTTACTATCTGGAAAGATGTAGCAGGCGTAATGAATGCCGATCCAAAGAAATTTGATGATGCAGTTCTTTTGCCTCATTTAACCTATCATGATGCTGTTGAACTTACCTATTATGGCGCAACAGTTATTCATCCTAAAACAATTAAACCTATACAAAACAAACACATTCCATTGTACGTAAGGTCGTTTTTAAATTATCATGAAACGGGTACCGTTATTAATGATACGCCATCACATAATGCACAAGTATGTTTTATTCACAAACCCGATCAGCTTTTATTAAGCCTTTCGGGAAAAGATTTTTCATTTATTGTAGAGGATAATATCAGTAATATTTTTGCTGTACTGGCCTCTTTTCGAATAAAGGTTAACCTCATGCAAAACTCCGCCTTAAGTTTTTCTATTTGTATCGATAATACTTCAAAAAGAAATACCCTTATTGAACAATTTTCAAAAGACTTTTACGTACGTTATAATGAGGATATAGAACTTTTTACAGTAAGGCATTATGACGCTGAAGCGATTGACAAACTGATAAAAAATAAGGAAGTTATTCTTGAACAAAGAAGCAGAAATACATTGCAATTGGTTGTTAAAACCAACTAGTATTTTTGAGAGATGAATACATACAAATTGCAAGAATATTTTAAACTACTGTTACTTACATTGTTGGTATTATTGTCTCGTTTACCTTTTTTAAATGCGGGCTATGGTGTAGAAGAAGATAGTTGGGGAATTGCTGTGGCTGCCTATCATACCCAATTATACGGCATTATGGAAGCTTCGCGTTTACCCGGACATCCTGTAAATGAATTTATATACAGTATTTTTTGGGGATACGGTCCTTGGTTATTTAATTTCTTTTCGGCCGTTTGCAGCATAATTTGTTTTGTGCTTTTTTATTTAATAGCCAAAAAACTTAATATAAAATATAGTTTTTTAGCCGCTTTAGCATTGGTTTTTACTCCAGTAGTTTATATCAATAGTACTTGCACCATTGATTATTTATGGGCGTTAATGTTTGTCATTATTTCATTCTATACACTTGTAAATAAAAATCTTTTTTTGTCGGCTGTTTTTTTAGCCTTAGCTGTAGGCTGCAGAATCAATTCTGCCGTTTTGTATATCCCTTTTCTTTGTTGGTTTTATTTCGACAATAATAGGCAAGTAAGTATCAAACAGTTTTTAGTTTTTAGTACAGTTTTTGGTATCGTTATTTTATTATGTTTTCTTCCAATTATTTATGTTTATGGCTGGCAATTTTTTTCTTACTCCGATCAATTTCCATATCCTAATTGGGCAAAGATTATTTACAAGGCAACTATTGGTGTTATTGGATTGCCTGCATTGTTTATGTTAATCGCACTCCTTAGTAAAAAGATTTTTAAAGATGGTAAAATGTCATTTAAAATAAACGCCATTAACATGCTGTTTTTTAGTTTAATGATTTTGCAAATTGGGGCCTATTTGATGTTGCCCCAAAAGTCGGCCTATTTAATGTTATTAGTTCCTTTTGGAATTCTTTGGCTAGCACATTTTTTTGACCCAAAAAGCTTCCTGTGGCTTTGTGTTTCCATCATTTTTTCATCATTTTTTATGAGTATCAATTTAACAGACAGCTACAGGGGCGCCCAATATTCTAATTTAGCAATAAAGGGCACAATTGCCGGCCAAGAAATTTTTTTGGACCCAATAACAGGACCAGTAGTAAATGATTATACCAAGCGCATTAACAAATTAAATTATACGCTACAAGTTATAAAAGCTGCAGATAAAATAAAATATCCTACCATCGTTATTTGTGGTTGGTGGTTTAATCAGCTCTTGATTCAACAAATGGATTTAACAAAACAAGGAATGGTTAAATATGCTTTTTATTTGAATCCAACTGCAATGGAATATTATAGATTAAAAGGATATACTATCTATTATTTAAGCGAACAGGAAGCTTACAATGATTTGTTTTACCACTTTAACCGCACCAAAGAGATGGCTATCCCATTTTTTTAGCTAATGTCAATTAAAATTTGTTAATTCGTTGTAGTAATCACCACTAATGCGAGTTTTATGAATAAAAGTTACCTTTTTTCAATTTTATGTTTGATATCATCTATCGTATTTGGGCAGCATACCGCCAAACAGTACAAGGAAAGCGGCATCAAACACTATCGAAAAAAGAGCTACAATGCAGCCATTGAACAATTTTCTTTTGCAATTGAGCTCGATAAAAAAATGGCCGACGCATACATCTATAGAGGTATTGCGAAAGATGCTTTAGATGATTTTACGGGTGCTATAAGTGATTTTACTAAAGCGCATCAGCTAGATACTAATGATGTTTTTGCTTATATAGAACGTGCAAAATCTTTTCTGAATTTAAAGGAGTATGAGGCCGCTGAGCATGATTTTTTAAAAGTAACTGAGTTGAGCCCCAACAGCAGAGATGCAGAAGAAGCCTGGGAAAATTTAGCGCAGTTAAAATACAAACAAAAAACTTACAGAACAGCTGCCAATTATTTTACAAGGATTTTAAAATTTAGACCAAGTGACGCTGAGGTTTTTTATAGTAGAGGTGAATGCAAATTTTTTCTTGAAGATTACCAAGGAGTGATAAAAGATTGTGATAAAGCAGTCGAAAACGATAACGACAATGGAAAGGCTTTTGCTTTAAGAGCACAAGCAAAAATTAAACTAAACGACAAAGAAGGCGCTTGCAAAGATTTTTATAAAGCAAAAAAATCGGGCTACAAAGCAATTGCTCCTATTATGGATCAGTTTTGTAAGTAATACCTATACTCAGGTAAAATTAGTCCAATCCGTTTCTTGTTTAATTCTTGTAGGGTAACAGCTGTAGCTCAACTCCTTAAACTATTAATACCAATTGCATTTATTCTTTAGTCTAACTATAAAATAAATATGTAATGGTTAATGCCGATACAACTTGAACTTAATACAATAAGGCAAGGCCACAATTGGACTAAATTGAAAGTGTAATCGGTATTATTGTTTGATATCATCCATCGTATTTGGGCAGTAAACCGCTAAGCAGTATAAGGAAACATGCCTATTTCCGCTTTATTTTATTAAACTAATTTCTTTATTATTTGCTTATTAGGTATATCGAATTTGTAATTAACAATTTCACCCGAAATGATTAAGTCTATTGCTTGGTCAATCACTTGAAGAGGAGCAATAAACCATTCTTGAGGCATGTGGCGGCGACCTTTTTCATCAAAAATATCAATGTTTAAACAGGATGCTCCAAAGAAATTATGAAGTAGCTGCTCAAACTTTTGGGTGTTCATATTATATGTTTTGTATTCTGCTTCAACACCAACAGATGCCATTAAATAAGTGGGTTCTCTCTCTGCGTTTTTAATTCTGTTTTCAACAGGTGTTGTTGAGTATCCAATCTTGTACAAGTTGTTGATTTCTCTAATTTTTGGATCAGTAGATTTTGAACTTAAAACATAAATATATCCTGCTTCTTTATCTTCTTCAGTGATGTTGCTAAAGTTTTCCATAAATTCTTCCACTTCATCATCTGAATTAACAGTAACAGCATTTCCATTGGCGTACAATATTTTCTCAACTGAACGTTTTAACATATTTGACTCTGTTCCATTTTCAAAAACACACCTTGTTCTTCCATCTTCACGAACTCTTGTCCCATCTTCTTTATAATGTTCCTGTCGAGATATATCAATTTTTTCTAAAAAGAACAACACTCCATTATGCACATAATATGATCCTTGCCTTAAAGTCCCAATTTTAAAATCGACTAATTTCCGTTTTCCAATTGCTAAATCTGCTTGAACAGATTTGAACATTTCTTCGTAATCTTTGAAGTTTTTGCAAGGTTTGCGGCGTGCCACGAAATCAGCTTCCGCTCTTGCGATTTCTCTGGGAGTATGTTTAAATTCAAATAAACTCTGTGCTTCACCATCATCAAACATCCCCAATATATCATCGTTGAAAATATCATCAATGGAATTGATTTCTTTTTTCTCAACTTTTAGTAAACCATAAGTGTCTTGTGGTTCTAATGCAATCATTTTACCTTCATCTTCTCGCAAACTTTTCAACCTTGAATACAATTGATATTCTGATATATTGGATGGATTGGGTGCTGGTTCTCTTTCATTCTTAGCAACGAAATCATTAATTTCTTCAAAGGAATTACTTAATCGTTCATCAGCGGTTTTGACATTGGAAGCCTTAGGTTTTACGTTTAGTAAACCCAAAGGATCATTACTGAATATTTCATCCAATATTTTATCCTTGTCCTCCATCATTTTGTTGTGCTAATCTTTTACGTTTTTCTTCTTTCAAGTAAATTACACATTCAGCCATTCGTTGTTCTAAAGGGTCATGAGAATCAAGGTTTGGTTCTCTTTTAAATGTTTTCACAAACTCTTGTACTTTAGGCCACAATATTTTGGCCTCTTCAAAATCCATTTTAATACGAGTTGCTGCAATAGTTTCTTGAATGATTTTCAATACTTTGGTTGTAACAGATTTGGATAGAATTTCAAATGCTTTTTGAAATGGATTAACTCTATCAATCAAATCAATGTGAATGTCATCAATGTTGACAAATCTACCAGCCATTCGGATGAAACGTTTGTCTTCAACTTCTTTTATTTCACCGTTTTTAATTACCGAATCTACCACAACATTTTGACGCACTTCTTCAACTTCTTCTGCTGTTAAATCAGGGTATTTTATTCGTATGATTTTTGGAATTAATACTTTGTTTATTACTTCTGCATCTACATTGCCCGGCATTGCCTTCAACATCATTGGGTCTTGAAGAATTGTTGCTTTTAACTCATTCAAATCATCTTCAATAATATCTCTTACTCTTTTAGAACTTGGCTCTTTCAATCCTCTGATTTTTATTTCACCAGGTTTTGCTACATCGTCATCAGAAAGTTTTGTCTTGAACTTCCAATTTGGAGCTAAAACTTGTTCCATTAATAAAGAAGCTGTAATAGCTTTCAACATATTGTTTACTGACAATTTCACTTCATCATCATGCGCATCAGGTTGAGCAATTAAGTTAGTGAATTGTGCGTGTACTTTATTTGAACTATCTCTTGTAGCACGACCAATGATTTGAATAATTTCTGTTAATGAACCTCTGTAGCCTACCGTTAGTGCATGTTCACAATAAGGCCAGTCAAAGCCCTCTTTTGCCATACCTAAGGCAATAATCAAATCCATATCATCAACCGATTTTATTTCCCTCAGGTAGTTGACAATTCTATCTCTATATCTTGGAGTATCTTCAACTAAATCTGCAACTTTCAAGATTTTACCATCCGAATGTTTTTTGACATAAATCACTCCTGTTTCATGGTCTTGCTTTTCTATCGTACCAATTTGGTCAAGAATGTAATCTACCTCGTTGTGTTTGTCTTTTGTAGATTCACCTGAGTTTACATTAGGAATGTGTAAAATGGTTTTTTTATTTAGGTCTAACACTTCCATTATGGAATCGGTGTATTTCCCTTGGTAAAAGTGATAACCAATCCCCAATGATTTTAAATAATCATATCCATTTAACTGTTGGTAATAGTTATATGTTACTTTAGTAAACTTCGCTTCATCATCAGGGTGCAATACTGGAACGCTGTCACCTCTAAAATAAGAACCTGTCATAGCAATAAGATGTGCCGTTGACTTCTGCATGATGTTGCGGATAATATCTCCTAAACGGTTGTTTACATCGGCTGAAACATGGTGGAACTCATCTATCGCCAATAGGCAATCATTAAAAGCTGTTTCTTCCAATCCTTCACAAGCAAAGCGCAGGGTTGCGTGGGTGCAAATAAGAATTTGTTCTTTTGGATTATTTAAAAAATTATGAAAGGCTTGTACTTTGCTACTACTGCCATCACTTCCAGGCGTACAAAGGTTATAATTATCATTTGGCTCCCAATTTGCAAAAAAACCAAATTGTTTTAAATCTGTTTTTGAGAAAGAACTACCGATGGAACGCTCAGGAACAGCAACAATTATTTTCCTTATTCCTTGATTACTTAATTTATCCAACGCCAAAAACATCAAG
>CAIKXD010000319.1 GCA_903831265.1 uncultured Bacteroidota bacterium | reverse complement strand
TGCATACTTGAACCTTATTTACAAATCATTAAATTTGTAAAAACTTACAATTTCTTATACCAAAAGAAATGCCTTACCCCGCTTTTTGAAGGAGTAGTTGTCAAAAGTAGCACATTAGGAAAGTCAATAAGAAAGAGTTGGAAGTATCCATTTAGTTACTTCCTATTGAAATAAACCTTCTCAGTTCAATTCATTCTATTTTAATAAAACAGATTGTTATTAATTCATTTATTTAAAGACCATAAAAATAATTTACTTACTTTTATATTTTTCTTTAAGTAGTTCAATGACTTCCCGCTGAGAATCCACAAGTTCTTTTAGTCTTATATTTTCCTCTTTTAAAGATTTATTCTCTAACAAGACTTCGTCATTGGCTTTCATAATAGGTGCATAATGGGTAGAGGCATCATTTGCTTTTTGCAATAAATCTTGCATATCAACTTCTAAGACATTGCAAATTTTACGCAGCGTCAATTCATTTACATTTCCAGTCTGTTCTATGGAGGATATTAATGGTCTTGTTTTGTGGATGGATTCGGCAAGTTCTTGCTGAGTAATCCCTTTTAAAGTCCTCAAAAACTTAATATGGTTTCCTAAATGCATGTACCACAAAAAGAAACAATTAAATATTGACATTTTGTAAAATTAATTTTCATTTTAATTATTACTTTGATAATAAAATAATAAAAAGTATCATTGCGGAAATAAATATTAAAATGAAAAAAACATTATTATTCCTTTTTTTAGGCACAATTTGCTCTCTAAATGCTCAAAATACACACATGCTAGGCTTAACAGTTGGTGTAGGCAGCCCAATGGGCAAATTTGCTAAACAAGGTGACAGCGCCACAGGTTATGCAAATTCAGGACTTACATACACCATAAATTATGATTATGCAACTTCAAAAAATTGGGGTGGATATTTCACATTTATTAATCAAAGCTTTGGCTTCGATGCTGATAATTATACAAGGTCAAATGACCCTGATTTCACCCGTACTGAATATTTTGGATTTAATTACAATATTAAATCTTTAAATTATGGAGCATCTTATATTATAAATAAAAATCATAAATTTAGTGTTACACCAAAATTAGGCATGGGAATCAGTATAATAAGAGCTAATGCAGTTGGTGTAAATTACAGATTCTTGGGAAGTGACCTTTCAGTAACTGAAGCCATAAATTCTACTGCTGCTGTTAATTATAATTTTGGTTTCGATTTTACATTTAGAAAATCAGTAGAATCTCAATTAAGCTACTATGTAAAAACATATTGGCAAACAAGTTCGCCAGAGTTGAATCATACAACAACTACAAAAATCGATGGCCAATTATTTGATAAAACAATATCAAAATACACCCAAAGCATGGGTTATTCGTCATTCAGTGTTGGTGTTAGATATATTTTAAAACGCAAATAATTTAATTAATAAAACCATGAAAAAAGTAGTGTTATTGATGGTATTATCTTGTCTAGTTAATATTACCTATGGTAAGTATTCTAAAGGCATTACAACCGAAGAGGAATATTTATACATGAGTAAAGGTTACAAAGTTGCAGTTGAATCAGGCCTAGACTTAAAAGCTGGTTATAAAATTGGCAAAACTTATAGTCAGACTATTTCTCTTTATACATTTGAATACAAAACGCTTTTAAAAGTAAACGGACAAGATACTACAGAAGTTGGCTACATAGTAAAAGTCGTTGCAAAAACATTGTTCGGCCCATCAACTTATTGGTTTGGTATCCCAATGGGCAATCAAGTGCTATTAGACCAGTTTTTTGCCACCTTATATTCGCCAGCGAATGAAGGATTAGCAAAGCCCCTTTTTAAGTCGTATGCTACAATGAAAGAAATTGAAAAGATTTAAAAAAACATATGTCATGTTTTAGAATGCATAAATAAATTTTACACAGTTAATTTTAAAAACCCAATAATTAATTAAAAACCGCACATGAGTGCGGTTTTTTTATGATTAAATTTTACAAGCTGAGGGTCACCGCGTGGTAGAAAAACCTTGATTGAAAGGATATGCCATTTTTTCGAAACTACTAGCAAGGTTTTACACCACGGGGTAGCCCCATAAAACAAAAACTAGCTCCTCAATCAATTATTCCATTATGATTCTCAGTCATTTAATGACAATTGCAATTAATTTGAAACAAAATACCCTTTCAGGTAGTCTTTAACTAACAGACCTATACAACAAACACTTGAGCATAAGTACCATTGAAATAGAGAAAGACCTTGTTAGGGAATGTTTAAAAAACAACAAAAACGCTCAGTATGAATTGTTTAACACCTACGCCAAAAAAATGGTGGCTGTCTGTTTTCGCTATGTAAACGATTATGATATTGCCAACGACCTGATGCAAGAAGGCTTGATAAAGGTGTTTAAAAATTTAGATAAATTTAGGAATGATGGCGGTTTGGCCCCTTGGATTAAAAGAATCATGATCAATGAATGCCTCAACCATATTCGCAAAGAAAAACGCCTCTCTAAATCCAGTATCGAAGACTATGAACACTTGCCCTCCGAAGCCTATAATTCTCTCCAAAATTTAGAAATCGATTTTGTACTCAATGCCATATCACAACTACCACCAATGCTAAGAACCGTTATGAATTTAAACGCTGTTGAAAGCTATACTTATCCTGAAATTTCAGAACTGCTGGACATTCCTGAAGGCACCATCAGAACTTATATTTTCAGAGCTAGAAAAATATTAACCGAACATTTTAAAATAAAAAATGTATGAAAACTTATGATTTAAAAAATCTGCTAGATGATTTTGAACTACCAGTAAAACCTGGTATGTGGGAGACCATTGCGCCTAAAATTCCCGATTACAAAAAACGCAAAAAAAGAAGAATCCTCTACTTTTTTGTATTACCCTTGTTGGGTATTGGCAGTGCCATGACCTTCTATTTATACACACCAAAACAGAACGGGTTCAGTGCGCATTCACAAACAATCATAGCCAGCACTCAATCTACACCAACTAATAAAGTTCAAGAGGAAAACAATGCACCAACCATCGCAACAAGCGATGCGAAAACAACCTTGAGCGCACCCAAGTTCAGTACGCCAAAAAAACAATCTTCACCATTAATCGCTAAAGCAAAAAAAGCAACCAATCGTTTAAAAACCCCATTCGCCATCCTGCATTCATCATCACCAAGTATAATTCCTCATACAACATCAACCAATGCTTTCGCAACTGCAACTGATGCAAGTGAAGCCGTATTTTTTAAGCCCCATTACCAAGCACTTAAACCTATTTCTAAAAACAATACAAATAGTGATGTACTAAGTCCGTACCCATTGCTTGGGAAAACCAATACCAAAGCCAAAGCAAAATACTTTATAGGCATTGCCTATAATTCTTTTAAAAGTAATTTATTGCTTTCGCCTTCGTTGATGACCTTAGACAAAGGCAAGGGCCGTGGCTTTTATTTTGAAGGCGGTCGCTATAAAAATAATTGGCGCTTTAGTTCGCATTTAGCGTATTCAAACATACAACAACATACCAAAATGCCAGGGGCTTACAATGCCACTTACATGAATGTTTTGCAAACGAATTTCAAAACGGCTTTGCCTGATGATTATGCCTATAAAATGAAAGATACTGCTAGCTTAGCAGTACCGGGCACCACCCACGATTTTATCGATCAGTCGTTGCAATTTTTAAGCGCAGGTTCAAAAGCAGATTACGCAGTGTATAATAAAACAAAATTGCAATTACGAGTTGGTTATGCTTTCGATTTTAATTTTCTATTGAAGTCGAATACCTTCTTTTGGGACAGTGTGAACTATGTAGCAGTGCCTATGACCCAAAAAGACAATCAAATTGTTTTTAGAAATAATTTCGCGAGCACTGTCCATGTGGCCATCACCGTACCAATTGCAAAACATTTATCATTTGAAGCAACGCCTTATTACCAAATTAACCATACGCCTTTTATCAAACATTACTACAAGGTAAGTTTGAGAAATACGGGCATCAACATTGGCTTGCAATATTCTTTTTAATGAATTTAAGTTTTAATCAGACATTTATTTGTCTTTTATATCCACTATCATAAGCAACAAAAAAGGGGAGAAGTTCAATTGAACAACTCCCCTTTCTTTTTTAAAACACTTACTTAATTATTGACAACAATTTCGGCTCCTAAAGCTGAGCTACCTGTAACACCTAAAAAGCCTTTTGCAAAGACTGTATAGATTTTACCACTTTCTAATTTTATGCCATTCAAAGGCAAAGCAACTGTGGCAGTACCTGCTACACGTACTTCTAAATCGTAGGTGGCTGCATCAACTGGAATAAAAGTTTCTTGTGCGGTGTTAATGGTTTTATTAAACGCTCTGTTTAAAAACAAACCAGCACCAGCTGCTTGTCCTTTTACAGAAATATCAACCGCAGGTGCATTAGGTGATAAATGCACAAAGCGAATATGGGCTTTACCACTTGCTGGAGTCGCTAAGTTATCATTCAACAAAAGCACACTTAATTTACTTACTGAATCAATCGCAAAAATGGTGTAGTTTTTATCTTTGTCGAAAGTACTGTTAACATCGATTACCGAAGTTGAAGTACCCGCCACATTTACTTTCACATTTCTTAGACCTGCATTTAAACTTAAATAACCAGTGTTGGCTGGAAAACTTAAAGCTGCACTATTTTGTTTAACACCATCAACTAGTAAGTCGACACCTGGTGCGTTAGGTGAAGCATGCACCACTAAAATTTTTGATTTACTTTCGACAACTGCCGGTAGTGTTTCCGCTTCTTTTTCACAACCCACAAATGCAAATGCTGTCAATAACAGCATTGCTGAGAATAATTGAATTTTTTTCATACTTTTTATAACTTGATAATGGTTTACAGATGCGAATTCAAAACGGTTTGTTACAAAGGATTTTTATTTTTATTTAAAGCATTGATTACCAACCCTCTTTTTATTTTATCACTTGCAACCCTTGGTACCACTTAAACCCAAATACCTGAAAGCCTTCTATTAACTTTATGACAGGCAAAAAACAATCCGTTTTAAACAAACAATGCAATTGCATAGTCATTACACTAGCACAATTTCATAAAGTACGGACCCATTTTTTTTTCTTCCACTTATTTCTATAGATTTGTTTTAAATAAGTTGCCCATGAAAAAATTAATTACCAGCCTTACTTTTCTCCTTCTCCTTAGTTTAAAAATAGTAGCCCAAGTGCCTTCTAACATTCCTACCAATGGCCTTTTGGCTTGGTATAATTTTACTGGCAATGTGCTCGACTCGAGTGGAAAAGGCAATCACCTTTCGAACACCAACGCTACCCTCACCGACGACCGTTTCGGTCGCACCAACCGCGCCTACGCATTTGATGGCAGCTCTTCTTATTTAACCATAGGTTCACCTAGTTTTACATTTGCCGACACTTCTAAATTTTCCTACTCAATTTGGATGAAAAAGAAAAACACCACTGGGGTTAGCATCATGATAGGTTCTTCGGCTGCCAATAATTTTATCACCCTTTTAGGGGGCGGCTCAGACACACGTTTTGGCACCAACAAACAAAACTCAGCTTGGGTATGGGCGTCTACCACACATAACCTCAACCAGTGGGACCATTACACCTGTGTATACAATGCAGGCGCAATGACCCTTTATAAAAATGGCTCATCGGTTTCTACTGCCACCTTTAGTTATACCAATGTTACCAGTGCCAATTTGCCCTTGTTCATTGGCAAAGACATCGGCACTTCATATTTCGATGGCGACTTGGATGATATCGGTTTTTGGGGACGTGCATTATCGAGTACCGAAGTAGGAACTGTTTATGCAGGTTGTGCTAACTTGGTAAGCAACGAGCCCATTGATCAAAAAATTTCTGTTGGTCAAACTGCTAATTTCTTTTGCACGGCTACCAACAATTCTACTTACCAATGGCAAATCGATACGGGCACTGGTTATTTTAATTTGAACAATGTGGGACAATACACTGGTGTTAAAACCTCGTACATGAGTGTTTCTAATTTAACCTTTGCGAACAACAACCACAAGTTCAGATGCATCATCAATTTTGGGGTTTGCAAAGACACCACTATCGTAGCAAAACTACAAGTAACCTGTGGTAATTTAATAAAAGTTGAACCTACCGATCAAACCAACTATACGGGGCAATCGGTAATTTTTAGCACCTCTACTTATTTCGACAAATCAGCCACTTTTAAATGGCAAGAAAACAATGGCAGTGGCTTTAGCAATTTGAGCGACAATGCCACCTATAGCGGCACCCAAACGCGCATTCTCACCATTAGCAATTTGAAAGCCAATATGAACAATTATACTTACCGTTGTTTAATTGCTTATCAATCGTGTTTAGATACCACCGCCACCCGAAAAGTAATAGTTAAAACCTGCCCTAAAATGGTAAGCATCCAACCTAAAAACCTATCCATCTATGCAGGCTTCGATGCCTTGTTTACTTTAAAGTCGAACGATTCATTAGCGGGGCTTCAATGGCAATTGAGCAGCGGCAGTGGCTTTGCCAACATAAGCAATGGCGGTCAGTATACTGGTGTTACCAACGATAGTTTATTGGTAAAAACATTGATTAAACAAAATAACAATTACCAATACCGTTGTATTCTAAGCAAAGCGCCATGTACAGATACCAGTGCCACGGCAACATTAACAGTATTGACTTGTGGCAGTTTGATTAAAAACCAACCAAGCAATCAAACCGTATTCGTTGGCGATAATGCCTTGTTCGGATTGAATGCTATCGACTCGGCTGGCAGCACTTACCAATGGCAAATTTTTTCATCGGGCAATTATTTCGATATGAAAAATCTTGGTCAGTTTTCAGGCACAACTACGCCAATTTTAAAAGTAAGTAATACCACCATAACGAACGACAATTATAAATTCCGTTGCATTGTTTCAAAGTTCCCATGCAAAGACACAGCAACATCAGTGGTGTTGCGTGTGCAAACCTGTCCAGCTTTAATCAGCCAACAAGGCAGCGATGTCGCAAATTATACCGATAGCACTGTACAATTTAAAATCACTGGCAACCAAGTGGGCGCCACCTACCAATGGCAAATAAAGAATGGCACCAAATACAATAACTTAAGCAATGGTGGACAATACACTGGCGTAAACACCCAAGTATTAAGTGTTGCAAATTTAAATACCACCAACAACAACCAATTGTACCGTTGTTTCGTTAGTTATGCCGTTTGTAAAGATTCATCGAATGCGTATAAACTAACTGTCTTAAAATGCGCTAGTATCCTCACGACTCAACCGAGTGCCATCACTAAAAAAACTGCTCAATCCGCTAGCTTTACAGTAGCGGGTGGTAATGCTCAAACCACTTATGCATGGCAAGCGAATACTGGCACCACCTTTTTCAACATAGGCGATACTGGTCAATACAGCGGTGCTAAAACCACAGTACTTACAGTAAATAAGTTGACCTTAAAAAACAACAACATGACTTACCGTTGCATTGCCACTGCAACACCTTGCAGCGACACCAGTGTGGGAGGTTTATTAACCGTAACAGATGCCAGTGGTATCAACGCATTCATCAAATCGAATGACCTAATGGTATACCCAAACCCTGCAAACAATTATCTGATCATTAAAGTAGCCGATCAATTGATTGGTGAAACCTATACACTAACGAATACTTTAGGCCAATGTGTTGCCAATGGCACCCTTACACAAGCGCAATTGCAATTGAATTTAACTGGCATCGAAAGTGGTTTATATTACTTAAGTGTTGGTCAAACCCTGCGCTCTGCAGTGAATGTGGTGCGATAAAAAAAACAATAATTGACATTAATAAAAAAACATACCAATTGGTATGTTTTTTTGTAGCTGCACTTTTCAACCTAGTTGAAAAAGTATGTTCTAATAGTAAACTATCGTATTTTAAAAACAGGGGCAATCCATCATTACGCCCAATTTTATAGCGTCGCTTTTATAGTTTTTATATAATTGGCAGTCACTTTTTTTATTTCGTTATAATTATCAGACCGAATATTGCTAGGTTCATTTAAATACAGAGCCCGGTTAATTTCGAGCATAATGGATTGCACTTGGCTGTTTTTCTTA
>CAIKXD010000318.1 GCA_903831265.1 uncultured Bacteroidota bacterium | reverse complement strand
GTCGCAGCAACAGTATACGCCAAAGCAGGATAGTATACTCTCCTATCTCGGAACACAGTTTTCTGAAGACGGTGCTTATATGTTACCCACTTTTGCACCGGGCAGTTCAAACGAAGAAATGGAAAAACAAATGAAAGCCACTGAAGGCAAACCATGGGCACAAGTAGTTTACCATAAATCGATGCCTGGCATGAATAAAATGTTTATGAATATGGGCCGTAGCCTGATGGTAGATATTGTGATTGTATGGTTGTTATGCTGGGTACTTTTTAAAATTCCTGCACCCACATTTGGTAGCATCTTTATGAGTACAGTTGCAACAGGGCTTATTGTATTTTTTACCATGCCTTATACCATGCATATTTGGTTTGGCAGTTTCGACCTGATGGCCTTTTTTATAGACACACTGATAACATGGGTTGCGCTAGGCCTTTGGCTTGGCTGGTGGATTAGCCGAAAACAATAATTTAAAAGAATATAAAACAGGCATGGTGAAAATCATGCCTGTTTTTTGTGCCGCTATGCCGCTGCAGCTGTTATCAACTGCAGTATCTTGTGCCGTTGCAACTGTTGTCACCTGCAGCATCACAAAAAAAATAAACTGCTAACAAATGAATTATAAAAACAAAAGGCTTATTGGAATTTTGCTCACCGTCGCAATTATTTTGTTGATGCCATTCTTCGCAATGTTGTTCACTGAAAAAGTAAAATGGTCTCCTTTCGATTTTTTGGTTGCCGGTATCCTGCTTTTAAGCACAGGGCTTTTGTATGAATTGGTATTACGAAAGGTTAGCAAAACCTTTCTCCGAATTGCTATATGCATTGCCATATTAATAGCGCTCCTCCTTATTTGGGCAGAACTGGCTGTGGGTATCTTCGGAACTCCATTCGGCGGTAACTAAACGCAAACCCTAAACAGATTAAAATTATTAAATACAATTTATAAACGGTTCGCAAATTCATCTCTTGATCTGCGCACCTTTGCTTAGGTTTATTCAGCACTTTTTGAAGTAATTGGCACGGAAAAATTAAATGAACTTCCGATCCCCCATTCAGTTTCTGCCCAAATTTTACCATTACATTTTTCAACAAATTCTTTACATAATAAAAGACCTAACCCACTTCCTTTTTCATTATTAGTACCAAAAGTTGAAAGATGTGCTGTATTGTTAAAAAGTTTGTATAGATTTTCTTGTTTAATGCCAATACCCTCGTCTTTTATGGTAATCATATATTCCGAATCGTTTTTTGTTACATTAATTTGAATTTGCTTTCCCTTGGGCGAGAATTTAATTGCATTTGAAATTAAATTACGCATAACAGTTAGTAGCATATTTTTATCAGCAGTAATAACAACATTTTCAGAAACATTGTTAATAATTTCAATTTGTTTCTCTTTTGTTACAGCAGAAAACAAATCATTTATTTTATAAACAATTTCTTTTAATGGTATTTTTTCAGGAAAACATACAAGATCTTTAGTTTGAGAATTTGCCCAAGTCAATAGATTTTCTAATAAATCATAAGTTGAATTTGCAGACTTTTGAATTTGTTCTAAAATTTCTATCAGACTTTTTGTGTCAGTTAAATCAGACCCTGAAATCATATATTCAATTAATGATTTAAAACCACTGATAGGCCCCCTTAAATCATGTCCTATAATTGAAAATAATTTATCTTTTGTAGCGTTTAATGCTTTTAGTTCTTGCTCAGATCGACGTATTTCAATTAATGAAATTCTCAATTCTAATAATTTCATTAATTGATTGGCTAAAACTTTCAACGCCTTAATTTGTGTATCATTTAAATTTCTTGGCACATTATCGATTACACATAATGTTCCCAATGAGTTACCTTTTTGGGTAACCAAAGGAATGCCGGCATAAAATATTACTAAAGGATTATCAGTTACCAGTGGATTATCATGGAACCTTTCATCTTTTCTTGAATCTGGAACAATAAAAATTTGATCTTGTTCATGTATTGCATGCGCACAAAAAGCATAATCTTTGGGCGTTTCAGTTACATCCAATCCATGGTGTGATTTGAACCATTGTCTATTTTCGTCTATTAAACTAATTAAAGATATGGGTGTACCACAAATTTGAGATGCAAGAAAGGTTATTTCGTCATATTCCTTTTCAGGAAGGGTATCCAAAATTGCATAAGATTGAAGATCTTTCAATCTTTCAATTTCATTATCTGTAATTTTTGGACTAATCATAGTTTTTTTTATTCAAATAATAGATAGAGTTTTCCTTTTACCACTAAGATCAAAGGCTACCTGCATTTCAGATACTTCAAGCGATTTAAAACTAAATAAAAGCTATTAACATAAAACTAACTAGAAAGTTGTCAAATCCAATATTATATAATAGTTTAAAAGATTCTGCACTAAATATAGTTGTAATACTCTTGAACATTTGTTTTTAAAAAACTGTACAGTAAAACCCGTACGATACCAAATGTCAACTAAAATTAGGACAAAACACTTTTAAATCAAATAGAAAACATTCTAAAAACCATTCAATACTACGGATATAGTTATATTAGGACTACTCAGCATTCATTATTTAAAAATGTTCATTTGCTCATTGTAAATTGGACTCTGGATGTTTAAAAAATTTAAAACACTATGAAATACATGGTGCTGAGATAATATTTTATTGGGCTTGAGTTGTTTTGAACTATCAGATAACCAAACTATAAAAGGAATCTCATATTGTTCTTTAGGAGCAATACTTAAAGGTAACCCATGCATATATAGATTTTTTTCTCCCAAAGATTCTCCATGATCTGAAACAAAAAGCATTGCACTATGATACTCCTTTAATTGTTGTAAATCTTCAATAACCTTTGATAAAATATAATCAGTGTAAACAATGGTATTGTCATAAGCATTGAGCAACGCTGTTTGAGTACAATTTCCCAATTCAACACTATTACAAACTGGTTTGAATGTTTCAAATTGAGAAGGATATTTTTTACTGTAGGTAGGTCCATGACTTGTACTTGTGTGCAAGACTATTAATATTTTATCTTTTTTACTGGCTCGTATTTGCTCTTTTAAACCCGACAAAAGAACTTCATCATAATTGCATCCTTCGCCTTTACAATTTGGCATTAAAACATCTCTATTTTGATAATTTTTGATATGAATAGGCGGTTCACCCCAGTTGGTTGTTCTCCAAATAACCTCTACATTATTTCTATATAAATAATTGGGCAAAATTTCATATAAATCGCCTGTATTGGCATAGTCTAAAATACCTTTTACTCCTGCAGTAGTATATGTAGCACAGGAGGTTGCATCAAAATGGAATAATTGAGGTATTTTGGAAAGCAGTGGATTCGTGTTTTTTGGGTATCCGTATAAAGAAAAATTTTGGCTCCTAGCAGATTCTCCTATAACCAAGATTACAACCGATTTCTGGTTATCTTTTATTGTAGCATTGGGTAATAATATTTCTTTTTCATTTTTATTGTATTGGTGCTTATAAAAAAGAGAAATATTTACAGAATAAGACCAAGGCATTGCAAGCCCACCTAATGTTTTTGAATTTTTATCAATCCAAAGCCAATTGCTCGCATTGACAAATACTAAAATTAAAATAAATAAAAAAGTAAGCGAAGTGGTGATTAGAAACCTCTTCAATGTTACATGTATTATTTTAACCCGAATGATATAAATACTTGGAACAACACCGAGTAGAATGATGTATAATAATAATTTTATGGAAAAAAAACTACTGGACTCTTCATACTTGGTATTGAGTACATTGCCAATCATAGTTTCATCTATAATAACACTATAAGTATTAATAAAGTAAACTGCTATTGCGTTGATTATAAAGAATATGACCAATAAAGATTTTCCAACAAAACCTGATAGGAAATAAATCAAGTAAAAAACAAAGGCATTTACTACTACCATTAAAATAATTAAAGTAATAATAAGCGATATGCCATTCAAACTTGTATAATCAACGTTTTTAAAAACAAAACTGTAAAATGGGATATGAAAGAATAAAAAATTAAGCATACTCATTAACAAAACAAAATGAGTAATTTTTATATCATTTTTTAACATAAACATAAATAATTTTATAGAGTGATACTACTAAACAAAATAAGGAGCAATAAAATATGATCAAATGTTCATTCATTATTTTACTGATTATGGAAATACAAGAAATTAGAAACAATAAAATAAAAATGGGATAGTATTTTTTATTGTTAACCCAACTCCAGATTTTATATTTTTCGTTAATAAAAATACC
>CAIKXD010000317.1 GCA_903831265.1 uncultured Bacteroidota bacterium | reverse complement strand
CACCGAACCTGATTTGTTGTTTGGTAATGATGCCGATGATATGCGCAGTCCTGGTAAAGCCATCGACCCACGTGTGATGATTGGCGATATGAGTAACGATGCCGTAACCTATGCCAAAGAACGCATAGCCTTGATTAAAACATTGCAAGGTAATTTATTGAGCGAGTATGGTAAGGGCAACAGAAGTTTCCAAGAATTAAAAAACAGTTATGCCGTATTAACTGGCGAGTGGGGCGTGCAAGCAGGCGTTATGTCGCGTTATATTGGCGGTGTATATGTTGATAGAAGCTTTAGCAACCAAAACAGTCCTGTGAAGCCGTATACAGCCGTACCATACGAAACCCAGAAGGCCGCTATGAAAGCTTTAACTGATTTGGTGTTTGCACCAACAGCATTAGAAGTACCAACCGAATTGGCCGCTTATTTACAAACCCAGCGCAGAGGATTTAATTTCTTTAGTTCGGGCGAAGATCCAAAATTGCACGACAGGGTGTTGAACATCCAACGTTCGGTGTTAATGCATTTATTGCACCCAAGCACTTTAGAGCGTTTAAACGACAGCAAATTGTATGGCAACAAATATGAGTTGGGCGAAATGATGAAAGACTTAAGCAATGCCATTTTCCAAGCCGATTTAGCCACTACTGTAAACACTTACCGTCAGAATTTACAGATAGAATACATAGGTTATTTGGCCATGGCCTTAGAATCGCCTTTCTACGACAACCTATCGAAAGCCAAGGTAACAGCGCAATTGCAAAGCATCCAAAAGCAAATGCAAACAGCCCTAGTAACCTCAACTGGCGACACCAAAGAACACCGCGCTTATATTATTTTATTAATAAAGCAAGCTTTGGAAGTGAAGTAGGATTTAGAATTATTGAAATTAAAAATGCGACTTTCGGGTCGCATTTTTTGTTGGGGGGAATGGATTTATTCTAAAACCTCCACGAATATTCCAACTACTTTGAAGTCAATTAATGCATCGTTATTTAGACTTATATTTTTAAATTTAGGATTATCTGATTTCGGTTTTAAAATAATAGAGTTGTGTTGATACCCTTCTTCACTAACAGTTTTATTACTTTCATAAGATTTAACTGTGTAACCGTTTCCAAAATCTGAATCTTTAAAATTACTTTGGTGAACTAAAACAATTGCTCCATTTCTTGAGCCACCAGTATCTTTTCTGAAAAGGCACCAAGAATTATTAGGTATAACTTTATTCATTGATTCCCCAATTACTTTGCAGACAAAATAATCTTCTGAATAATTAAAGTCTTTATTTAATTTTATCCATTCAGTTTCTTCATTTAATTGTAAATCACTAAAATCCCCAGCAGCTGCTTTAATGTCATATAATGGAATACAATTTGTAAAGGGATTGACTTCATTTCTTGATAGAATTCTGAAGGGAGGAGAAGTTTCTTCAATAGTAATTGGTTCTATATATTCATTTTTAACTTCGGGTTTAAATGTCAAATAATCGTAAATAGAATCTTCTACAGGATGGTCCAAAGAAAATTTAAAATGAACAACTGGCAGCCCTGATTTACGCATAATACTTTGTTCTGTGCCGTCTTTGATAATTCTAACATCTCCCATGTAATAGAAATCAGAACCTTCACCATCATCCTTTTTAATAAAAAGTAAAATTCTTTTTGAATTTATTACGTTTTGAATTTCACTGCTATTAAGTTTACGATTTGAACGTGATTCCCAAGCAAAAGTATTACGGTCAATAAAATGATCGTTATAATTTGTGTTGTCATTAATTTCATTAGATTTATGGTAAGTAACGAAACAGGGTGTTATTCTGTTATTAGTTCTATATCCATAAACCGTGCTGCTAATGTCACTAGGCCAATTTAGAATACGACAAACATCCTTCCTACTATACTTATTGTATCTTATAAACCCTCCGACATACTTTGAAATATGAAAAGATTTTTGGTAAGAAAGAATTGACCAATTTACATCATCAAATAAGAATTTTCGAAAAACAGAATTTTCTAATGCTTTCTGAAGGTCATCATTAATAAGAATTGTATCATTTACAATAGAAGCATTTAAACTTTTTTTACGTATAAATTCAAAGTTGATATTTGAAATAAAAGATTGTAATTCTTCATCCTTCGGTTCAGAGCCATACTTTTTAAGTATTTGTTCCTTAAAAGTTGTTATTTTTATTTTTTTATTTTCTATTAAATCCTTTATGATTTCACTTTCCTCAACACGTTTTGAATTATTGATTTCAGATGAAAATAATTCTAAGAGTTTTTTTTCATTTTCATTTAGAGTAGATTTTAAACTATCCTCCAATCCCAAAACGAAATTGAAATATGATTTTGAATATTCTACATAAAGATAGGGGTCCCTTGATCCATGTTCTACAAAATCCATCATCATGGGAATATGACCTAATTTGAATTTCAATAAGTTGTAATCATTAACTAAATCGGCTTTCAGTGTCATCCTTGCAGAATCTATTGCAGCAAATATTTTCTCACGGGCTATTAAGTCAAAATTAATGGTTGAAGTACCGGGTATAAGATTACTTCCACTTACCATCAATTTTCTCAGAGAATCTTTATTGTAGGAGGTGTCCCCATATAAGGCTATTGGTACTAAAAAGTTGTTTTTATAATTTCCTATAAAATCAATAACTGTTAAGTAATCTTTGTTTTCTATTTTTCTCAATCCACGCCCTAATTGTTGAACAAATACTATCGCAGATTGAGTAGGCCTTAGCATAATTATTTGATTCACGCTTGGAATATCTATCCCCTCATTAAAAATATCTCTGGTAAAAATATAGTCTAACTCATTTGGTTCAGATTCAAGTTTAGTAATTGCTTTCGATCTTTCCTCTTCATTATTTATGCCAGAGAGTGATATTGTTTTAAAACCTCTAGAATTAAATCCATTTGACAATATACTGCATTCTTCAACTGATGAGCAAAAAACTAAACCACGGATTTTGCCATTGTCGCAGCCATACATTTTAATTTTTTCAATTATCCTGTTAATTCTCTCTTCTGAGCCTAGTAAATTAAACTCTGAATTTTCTTCTAGTATCTTGCCGTCTACACTGATATCCGTAACCCCATAGTAATGGAACGGACTTAGTATTTCTTCGTCTAACGCCCTGTGCAATCTTATTTCATAGGCTATATTGTAATCAAATAATTTAAAAACATCTTCACCATTTGTTCTTTCTGGAGTCGCTGTCATTCCTAATAAAAATTTAGGTTTAAAGTAGTTTATAATATTTTGATAACCAGATGCAGTAGCTCGATGTGTTTCATCAATTACGATATATTCAAAATGGGTTGGATTAAATAATTTTAAATGCTCTTCTCTTGAAATGGTTTGAATTGTACTGAAAATAAAATCAGCATCTAGTTCTTTATGATTTCCTGTATAAAGCCCCATTTTTTTAGAATCTCCAAAAATATTTTTATAAGCTCGCATCGCTGCTTCAGCAATATTTTCACGATGGACAATAAACAAGAATTTTTTGGGATTGAATTTTTTTACATCAAAGGCTGAAAGATATGTCTTACCAGTACCTGTAGCTGAAATTAATAATGCCTTGTTTTTACCCTGTGCTCTCATATTCTCTATGTTGATGAGTGCTTCATGCTGCATAGAATTAGGGGTGATCTCAATTTGTTTAGTAACTAGGAGGTTCTCCTTTAACAATCGTGAATATTCCACTTGTCTTCTATATATAATCTCATAATTTGAGATAAAAGTCTCATCAACTTTTACAGCTTTTTGATATTCAGAGGTGAACTCTTTAATCGCATTAAATATTATATTGCTAACTGGTGTGGCGGTTATTTTAAGATTCCATTCAATATTTCTAGACAAAGCAGCGGATGTTAAATTACTGCTTCCTATTATTAAATCATAGACATCTTTTTTCTTAAATAAATATCCTTTTGAGTGTAATGAATTGTTAACTGCAATTTTAATTTCAATATTCTTGAATTGAAGTAATCTTTTTAATGCCTCAGGTTGTGTAAAATTAAGGTATTGTGATACGAGAATTTTGCCCTTAATCCCTTTCTCCCGCAATGTATTTAGTGTTTCAATTAAACTTGCTACGCCATCTGTAGTTACGAAAGCAACCGAAAACCAAAATTCTTCGCAGTTATTTAAGCCATGTTGAATTGATGACAATACTTTTTTACCTTCACTTTTGTCATTAACTAAAAATTTTGGCAAATATTCATCATGGGAAGATATACTTTGGTCAATAAAACCTGCCCTCAAACTATTTTCTAAATTGGAATGAATTTGGTTCATACTAATTTAGTTTTAATTTTTTCATAATTGGAACATCAGCGGCAGCCCAATCCAATTCATCTAGTTCAGTTTTCTTTAACCATTTATAAGCAATGTGCTCTGTTAAGGTTAATGAAGGAATTTCACAACTACAAATAAAGCTGTGCATAGTAATATGAAAATCGGGATATTGATGATTAACGGTTAAGAATTCTTCTTTAACCTCAATTTCCATCTTCAATTCCTCTAATATTTCTCTTTTTATTGCTTCTTGTTTTGTTTCTCCAGGTTCCAACTTTCCCCCAGGAAATTCATATTTCTTCGATATATAATCAAGTTTACTTTCTCCTCTTTGAACACACAAAATATCATCATTAAAAATAATAATTGCTGCCACAACTTCAATCCTTTTCATCTTTTTGTTTTATTTGTTAGTTTGGGCTACCTGCCATTGGCTATAGCGGATTTCTATAAGCAGGTTTCCCCTAAAAACTTCTCCACCCTATCTATTTTTAGATGTATTGGAGAATTTGTTATTTTACTATGACAAACTTAAGGTTTTAATATTAAGGTAAGGTGCATATAAATAAACTAATAATAAACATTATTTATGATAAGAGTTGTATAAAATGCGATTGTTTAGCACTATAACTACTTATATTTTAAGCTATTGTAATTAGCTCTATTTTGCGCAGTGGTATTTATTTACAATTGGGATTTATGATTTGGGTAGTGGCTTTTTAATCCAAATAAGATAGAAAAGTGTGTGGATGGCCTATAAACTAACTCAATTTTTAATTAAATTGTAACCTATGCTTTTCTAAATAATCGTAATTAAATTCATTTAACTTTTTGATTTTTTCATTGCCAATGACTCCAATTTTTTCGAATGCTTTGGTCTCTATCTTATCAGAAAGAATAATTTTGCCGTTGTTTTCGAAACTTATAAAGTGTTTATCAAATAAAGCATCATAAGTTGGTGACAATAAAATACCATTATGTACATCTAATCTTTGGTCATCATTAGCTTCTGACCATGGTAGAATATGGGACGCTATTAGTACATCTAATTTATCAAAGCCTGTTACTGCACATTTATATTCCCAACGATGTATTATACCTTTTCTATATGCTCCTTGCCCTACCCGAGAGGTTACTAATCCCTTTCTTTCCGTTTCATTTGGCATTTGGATTTTGTAATCTAACATTTCATCTTTTTCATTTAACAGATGATTGAAATCACGAGCTTCTAATGGCATAAAGGTGCCTTTTCTATTAAAAAAAAATTTGATGGCTTCCCTCATTTTACCTGATGTGTCATGCGATTCAAAAAGTCCAAAATCGTAATATACTACCTCATCTATAAATCGTGCTAAGCCACCAGCTAAGCCTTCAAAAAGAAATACACGTTTTTCATTTTTTAAATGGTCTCTAAGCGCTAAATTACCGTTGGTGAATTGCATGTCACCTGACTGCCCTTCTCCAGTGTAAGTGAATACATCATCATTTATCCAGCCATCTTTATAACCATGCTGTTTACCCGATGAGCCTGAAAAAATAAAGATATATGGAAATTTTGTAGATGGACAAATGCCCCTTTGCCAACTACCACCATATTTGATATGGATGTCATTTCGTCTGTTGTATAACTGATTCGGTATGAAAGGCAATTGTTCCAATATGAAACAAAAGTAAATGAAATTGCTCGAATTAAGTCCATATTGAATTAAGTTTTACTTGTTGAGATATTAATATATTTTTATATGAAAATACCTAATTACCTCATGCTAGGTTACTCCTCCACCTCAATCACATCAAGATGGCTCACACAATAATCTGAAAAAATGGAATCGAAGAGTTCCTTTTTAAAATCAGAACTGCCGAGCAGGATGGTTGAGAAAACTTCAATTCTATCGGCAGGAGATAAAGTATTTAAGCATTCATCGTCACGAAAAAAAGCCAGAAAGTCTTCTCGTGTTATTGTATTTGTTGTGCTCATATTTTTATAAAAATTTGTCGAAATTTAACAAACTTTACTTAAATATCAATCCTTCAATCCTACAATTTTAAAATTCAAAAATTACTACCTCAACCCCTCATACATCCTCTTAAACACAGGTGTCTCCAAGTTGTAGTGTTCCCCTTGTTTTATTACATAACCTGTGAGGGATTCTATTTCGGTATGGGGTTTATGGTTTTGGTAATCGAAGGGCAGGATATTTTATGATTTTAAAATTTTAAAATTTTGAGATTTATTTGTTAAGACACTAGCTAAAAAACATACCGATTGGTATTTTTTTAATGTTTTATGGAAACACAGTGGGTTTAGATTT
>CAIKXD010000316.1 GCA_903831265.1 uncultured Bacteroidota bacterium | reverse complement strand
TTGCAATAATAACATCACGATTTTCAATCAAGGTATTTTCAGGAATAACACCTTTAGAATTAACCTTATTATAATTTCCCATCTTTAATCCTTTAGTTTTTGTGGTTCGGTGGTAAAATTAATACAAGTATAAACATGAACTATACTTTTGGTTGATTAATTTTAATTCCATCAGCATTAAAATTATTTGGATTTTGCGGAGTAACAGTACTGTAAAATGTTTTTATTTTTGCTAAATCTTGCTCCATACTGCCGGTGATGTTAATTACCGGGCCAAATCCTGCTTCTTTTTTAGCATAATCTAAAAAGCCTGTACACACAGGAACGTTCGCTTTTTGTGCCACATAATAAAATCCCGATTTCCATTTATCAACACGTTTCCTCGTCCCCTCGGCCGATAGCATCAAAAACATATTTTCGGCCTGCTTAATTTTAGCTACCATTTCATCAACAACATTGTTATTTTTTTTGCGATCAATAGCAATGCCACCCGACTTTTTAAGCAATATTGAAAATGGAAAAACAAACAATTCTTGCTTAACCATATAATTTACTTTATAACCTAAAATATGCAATGCACCTAATGAGAATACAAAATCCCAATTGCTAGTGTGAGGCGCTGCAATTATTACGCATTTTTTTATATCAGAAGGAATTTGACCTTTGATTTTCCAACCTCTGAATTTAAAAAACCAAGCAAATAAACGTAACAAAAAGGCTTATTAAATAAGGTTTATTTTATTCAAAAGATCATCGCGATATGAACCACCAATTGGAAGTATTTTTTTATCGATATCTAAAATTAAATTAGGATACTCGATAGCTGCAATACGCTCTATTCTAACTATAAAAGAACGATGCACTCTAATAAATTCAGAAGCTGGCAATTTGGCCAAGATATCTTTCATTGTGCTGTGTATCGTGTATTTTGTACTAGTGGTATTTACAATTACGTAATCTTTCAAAGCTTCAATAAAAACAATATCCGTATTTTTTACTTTGGTTAAGCGGCTATTAGCTCTAATAAAAATACTATCTCTTGAAGCATCTTTATTTTCTACTGAATAATAAAGAAAATCTCTCTCCTTTTGCACTTCACTTACTTTCTCATGCTTATAAATGGCCATTTCTATTGAAGTATGCAAATCAACTTCTTTAAAGGGTTTTATAATATAGCCGTATGGTTCAGTAATTTTAGCCTTATTGAATGTACTTTCATCGGCATAAGCAGTAAGGAAAATAACAGGTATATTTAATTTTTCTTTGATGGCATGTGCGGCTTCAATTCCGCTCATAGCACCTTTAAGCATAATATCCATTAAAACTAAATCTGGTTTTTTTTCGGTAGCTGCAGTAATTGCATTTTCACCTGTTGAAACTACATCAACTACATTATAACCTAATTTTTTTAAGCTATGTTGAATATCTTTAGCAACTATGCTTTCATCTTCTACTATCAGAATATTGGTCTTGCTCATTTTGTTATTTTTTATATGTCAATTTAAATAATTTTAATTCTTCTTTTGGTTAACAATTCAACAATCTAGTTCGCTATCTCATTCCTCAACCAAGTAATTTAATAATTGTAGACTTTGGTTTCTTTGTTTTCTCTATCAACACTTTTAACACCAAAACCTTTGTTATCCATAATCACTCCGACAAAGTTATGTATCTTTTTTACAATTACATTAATTTTTTCCTTCATAAATTAGAGAAAATACAAATTTATACAGATAGGGTTTCTATAACAATCCAATGAATTTCTCATTAACAGCTCCTCTACAGTCACCAAACAAGAAACGGAGTGGACTAATTTTATCCAAGCTATGACACTACATCTATTTTAATAATTAATATACAGATAAAGCATAAATTATACGACTAAACAACTCACGGAAAAGCCTATCAACATTCACTTATAGCTCAGTATTATCGCTAATCAATAAAACCCTAATTATGAGTTATAAATCCGTTCTACTTCATTTTGCTTTAATCCGCGGCACATACTCCCGTTTTGAATCTCAAAATAGCTCGCGATTCTATCAATCCAAAACATTACATGAGCACTTGATATTACAACAATGTAAGATTTTATATTCTTGGTATAATTTATAAATCACATTGGTATTATTGCAAAATTTTGTTGACCAACGACCCCTGCTGCATTATCTAGTTTAAACGATTCAAATTAATTGCAAATGGTTCTTTATGCTGTGATGTATCCTGTTTAGCAATAACTTTTTTTAGCGCTCTAATTCTACACAAATTGTTTTTCTTTTAACTAAAATATTACTAGTTAATAGCTGTTTTTTTGTGTTAAATAGTATCTTTGTCGACCTTAAAAATTAAATGAACATGACAAAAATTAAATTTGGAACAGATGGATGGCGAGCAATTATAGCAGATGATTTTACAGTGGCCAACGTAGCGCGCGTTTCTGAAGCTACAGCAAAATGGGTATTAAAAAACGGAAAATCAAAATCAGTGGTTATAGGCCATGACTGCCGTTTTGCGGGACAATTATTTGCTGAAACATGTGCACAAGTGATGATAAGCTATGGTGTTAAAGTGCATATTGCAAAAGACTTTGTTTCTACCCCAATGATTTCTTTGGGTGCAGTAAATTTAGGAACAGATTTAGGTATAATAATTACTGCTAGTCACAATCCGCCTGCTTATAATGGTTTTAAAATAAAGGGTAGTTACGGAGGCCCATTAATGCCCGAATT
>CAIKXD010000315.1 GCA_903831265.1 uncultured Bacteroidota bacterium | reverse complement strand
GTATCGAAAGGGTGCCCAACGCATATGCGAAATTTATGAACCTTGGTTTTATTTATTATGATTTTAACTCTAATACCAAAGCCCTCGATTTATTTTTTCATGCATTACAATGTAAACCCAAAAGTACATGGGAACAAAAGCAGGTATATACCAGCATTGGTATGATCTATAAAAGAATAAAATTACTGGATAGTGCTACTTATTATTTTAAACAATCATTAGAAATATCAAAATTTGAGAAGGATAGTATTTGGGTAGGTATTTCATCCGGTAATCTTGGGGCGATATATTTGCTCCAAAAAAAATATGACGAAGCGCTCCCTTTACTAAGAGCCGATGTTAGGATATCGATAAATGAAAAAAGGTTTGAAAGTGCTGCATTTTCTTTATTAAATATCGTCAAAATTAATATAGACAGAAATAATCTGGAATTAGCAAGAAAACAATTAGATACATGCAAAAGCCTTTGTTTAAATACTGTTGATGTAAGATTAAAAAAAAATCTCTACGAAAGATTGGTAAATTATTACCATGCTAAAAAGTTGCCTTTGCAGGAAATTGAGTACATGCATAAATTTGATGCTGCAAAAGATAGTGTTGAAGCAATATATGATAACAATGTAAATACTAATGCCCAATTTGACATTGAGAGCATTGCTTATGAAGCAAAATTACTGGCTCTACATAAAGAACAAGTATTAAAAACATATCAAATTACTTTTTTAGGTTTTATTCTTTTCGTGCTAATTATGTTAATACTTATTTTAAGTGCAAGAAGTAAAATAAAATTAAAAAATCATTTAGCGCTTAAAAAGAAGGCCAACAAATTGCAAGTAATGTCTTCAGAACTTGAACAATCAAATAAAGAGCTGGAAAATTTGGTTTTTATTGCATCGCACGATCTTCAGGAACCTTTAAGAACAATGGGTAACTTTTTATTAAAGTTTGAAAATAAATACACACCCCTGGTAGATGATACAGGTAAACAGTATATTCAATTTATGTTAACAGCCTTAGAGAGAATGCGTCTGTTAATTAAAGATTTTGTTAATTATTCATCCATTAATAGACAGCCAATAATGCTGGAAGAGGTTGATATGAATGAGGCTTTTAAGGAGGTAGTTGCCCTTTTGCATGTTCAGGTAGAAGAATCGGGTGTAACCATTACTAAAGAAAATTTACCTGCGATTAAAGCATCTAAAACAGCTATGATGCAAGTGCTTCAAAATTTAATAAATAATGCTATTAAATATAGAGACAATACAAGAAGGCCTGAAGTGAAAATTTCATACGAAGAAAATGAGTTGGAATATATATTTAAAGTAAGCGATAATGGAATTGGTATTGAAGAAAAGTATTTTGAAAAAATCTTTGTTATTTTTCAACGATTGCATACTACAAAGGAATACAGTGGTACCGGAATAGGGCTGGCGTTAATTAAAAAAAATATATTAAGATTTAATGGAAAAATATGGGTAGAGTCTGTGGTTGGAAAGGGGAGTACTTTTATTTTTTCCATACCTAAATAGTATAAACGCTCCTAAAATAAATACAGGCTAAACCGCTCTTTTTGCCATACTAAATTAACCTTTCAAAATTTATTAAAAAAAGGAATGGCTGATCACCTTCAATTTTCCCCTTAGCATTTGTCAACGTTTAATGATGGTGGTTTGTGTTGATTGAATTTCTTTTACACCTGCGCCAATGAAAACCAAGGCGAAGCCTATCCCGGCAGATGCCTCGCTATCACTCGGCAAGACAGCTGGGTGTTGGGCATTGGTTCATGATGGAGCATTTGCCGACTGATGCTGTCATCCCGACGCAGGAGGGATCTGCCGGGCTCTTCGCCCTGGTTCATGGCCACGAAACAGTTTATCATGCTTCGTTTTCAGCCACGAACCGAGGCAGTGGAACAATAAAAACATCCCGCATAATTTTTTCACGCAAAGCACGCTAAGGAGCAAAGTACGCAAAGTGAAAACTTTCCGAACCCTTGTGCCGCCGCAGGTGTTTTCATCAGTGCATCTTTTTTCGCCCTGGTTCATGGCTCACGAAACAGATTATGATCCTTCGTTTCGTGAGCCACGAACCGAGGCATAGGACTTAGTAGGTTAATATTGAGGAATTCGTTTTTAGAATCCGGATGCGTCCGGCAGATTTGAAAAGTCACCAGTGATCCGCCGTTGGCGGAACACTGGCGCCAGTTGAGTAAAAGAAGATCATCAAGTGTCGTTGGAAATATTTAGTTAATTAGCAATGGGATGTTGCAGGTGAAAACACCTGCTAAGGCGTAAGCATGCAACATCAATATAATTTAAACCTACAACTACTAGTAATATTTCTACATAAATATTTAGTATTTTTTACCTGTATACTTTTTTAAATACATTTATTTTGTTAATAATCTTACCTTTTAGTGTAGCTATCTACCATAAATGTAAGAATATCTTCACTTAAAAATTACGCATATCAAAAATTACAATTTACTTCTTGTAGAAGATAGCGAAACGGATATATTCTTAACCACAGAATTACTTTCAGAAGCAGGCATCGACAGCAAACAAATCCAAGTAGTAACGAATGGTGCATTGGCAATTGATTATTTAAATAAAGTGAATCAATTTAGTGAAGTAGCCACGCCCGATATGATTGTAATGGATATAAACTTGCCAAAAATAAATGGCAAAGAAGTATTACAATTTGTAAAAAAATCTCCTGAATTTCAATCCATACCTGTAATTATGTACACTTCCAGTGATTCGCCTACAGATATTGCTGAATGTTTAAGCTTAGAGGCAAATGCCTACATAACTAAAGTAAATACAAAAAAAGAACAGGAGGAAGCCGTAGAAAAATTCAAATCTTTTTTTGTTGATTCAATTCGCTTTGTTTAGTTAGGGATACTACACATTCATTCTGTTTAACTTAAAATGAACAATATTTTATGTATAAAATTATTTGTGTTATTATTTTATTTTCCAGTAGTTTAAAAATTAATGCAAGTGATCTTGATAGCATTAAACTATTAAAACAATCTGAAAGACTAACTGCCTCTCAATTTTGGTATGACACCAAAATTACCAAACAAGATTCTATAACCGGGTTTCGGGAACTAAATGATCTTTTGAACTTTGCAAAAAAAGAAGGAGATCATCGGCTTAGAATTTATACGCTTTTGCATATGGCCAATTTTGAAGAACATCTTTTTAAAAAGAGGAGTAATCAAAATAAGGTAATTAATTTTTTAAATGAAGCACAATTAATTGCCGAAAATCATGAGCTTTCATTAGAGATTTTAGAATGCAGGTATAAAAAATGCATATATTATTATCATATAAAAAAATTAAAAGAAACATTTGAAAATTTTCTAATCGTTGAAACGCTGTTTAACGAAATAAGTATCGAAAGGGTGCCCAACGCATATGCGAAATTTATGAACCTTGGTTTTATTTATTATGATTTTAACTCTAATACCAAAGCCCTCGATTTATTTTTTCATGCATTACAATGTAAACCCAAAAGTACATGGGAACAAAAGC
>CAIKXD010000314.1 GCA_903831265.1 uncultured Bacteroidota bacterium | reverse complement strand
TTTAGACGAATATAGTTACAGACTTAATAGATCTTTAAACAAGGAAACTATATTTGACAACCTAATTAGGAGAATTATTTATGCTAAACATCTAGGATACAGTGATATTATAATAAGTGCCTAAATGAGTACCTCTATAATAGTTTAATGTTTAATGCTTATCCTTTCCCTGCCTAAGCATCGCCTCCAGTAATAACTCTTTCACAATTGACTTTTTGATGTTTAAACCTGTATAAACATTGAAATTGTTTATTTTTGATGTTTTAAAGCAAAAATGTTTTACTTTTGATGCCAAAAAAGAACTAAACATTAAAAATGCAATTATTTGATGCCTGAAGAAATATTATACACCATCAATCCAAACAGACTATTACCGTGGAATGATTTACCGCTGTTACCAATAAACCAAGAAATATACAGGCATCCCGACATTTTAGAACAATTGGGAGAGGCCAAAGCTGCCTTAGCGCTTTTACAAGGCCGCAGCATAGCCATTCCCAATCAAGGTTTATTAATCAATACCATTAGTTTACAAGAAGCAAAGGCTTCGAGTGCCATCGAAAATATTTTTACCACCGATGACGAACTTTACAAAGCTTACAGCGAAAAAAATAATGCTCCACATACTCATCTAGAACCCGCATCCAAAGAAGTGTTAAGGTATAGAGAAGCGCTTTGGACTGGCCATTCTTTTTTGGCCGAAAAACCTGGTTTTGATGAAGCCTATTTTATAAAAGTTTTTCAAGAAATTAAACAAACTAACGATAAAATAAGACCACCATTTTTAGAAACCGTCATCAAGCAAAGCGGCACCGGCCCCAATGCAGGGCAGGTAATTTATACACCGCCCAGAGGGACTAAGATAATTGAAACAAAATTGGCAAATTTAATTGACTTTGTAAATGATGATGAAAAGTATAAAATAGACCCATTGCTAAAAATGGCCATTGCTCATTTTCAATTTGAAGCCATACATCCATTTAGAGATGGCAATGGCCGCACAGGCCGTATATTTAATATTCATTTACTATGTAAAAAGGGTTTGCTCGATTGGCCAATTCTATTTTTAAGCCGCTTTATACTAAACAATAAGGCCGATTATTATGCCGGGATAACAGGTGTTTCTGCTCGTGGCGACTGGCATACCTGGCTATTGTATATGTTAAAAGCTGTGGAGGTAACAGCCAATTTAACCTATCAAAAAATAAACGACATTATTAAAACAAAAGAAAACATACTTGTTTACCTTATTAAAGAAGAAAAAAAAATAAGAAGGCCCGATCAATTGGTAGAAATGTTATTTATACAGCCATTTACCCGTGTAAAACATTTGCAGGAAGCTAAAATTTATGCCGAAGGCACCGCAAGGAATTATTTAAACCGATTAGCTGAAATAGGGGTTTTAGAAAAAAAAGTAATAGAAGGCGATCATTATTACTTAAACATAGAACTGTACCGTATTTTGGCAGGATAATACATCTGATAAAAAATATTATACACTAATCTTTTATCTGCCTGAGTCTCGGGTCGGGACTTCGGCAGGAATATTTCAATTATTGATAAGCATATCACCCAACAATAATTTCCGCTAACTTTTTATTATGCGTTTTCCAACTGTAATTAAGCTCAACAAACAATCTTCCCTTTTCTGCTAATGCAATCAATTGGTTTTCGTTATCTAGTAAATCAATGATTAATTGAGCTATGGCTGCTTTATTTTCTCCAACTAAAATTTCTGTTCCATTTTTTGCGCCAAGCGGGCCATTGGCTAAAGGAGAAGTGATACATGGAATACCCATCGCCATGGCTTCTAATAATTTATTTTGCAGGCCAGTGCCAATTTGCATAGGAGCCACAAAAATTTTACTTCGCGCATAACTTTCTCTTATATCTTCCACCCAACCGCTTATAATAACTTTTTCTGATGCTAATGATAATACTTCTTTAACAGGTGAAGTGCCTGAAATTAAAATGTTTGTATTAGGTTTTTGTCGCCATAAAAGAGGCATAACTTCATTTACCAAAAATTGGGCGCAATTTATGTTTGGTGGATAACTCATGTTACCAGTAAAAACCAAATCAAAATCCTTGTTTTTTGTTTGTGGAGAAAAATATAAAAGATCAACACCATTGGGTATCACTTCAATTTTGTTATTTTCTTCATGTATGATGAGGTTTTTATCCTGTTCCGAAATAATTACATGATGTTCGAAATAATGAAAAATGATATGTTCATATTGTCTCAAACGCTCAAATTCTGAACGAAATAAAGGTTTTAGATAAAAAGGGGCATTTTTTATTCTACGTTCAATTCCCTTTGCAAATGCATCCTGATAGTCGATAGTCTTAGGCACTTTATTGATATGCTTTGCATATTCTGCAGTTCTAATTAATTGACAGTATATCGCATCAGGATTAATCTTTTGAAAAAAATCATCAAATTTATTTTGAGCTGATGAGTGATGGAAATAATATACCTGAAATGGTTTGCTTCCAAAAAATCCGAACATTAAATTAAATAAAATTTCAATTTTACTTATAGGAGCAATACATATTTCTTTGCAAATTTTTTTTAAAACTTCTGTGGCTTGCGGATGCAATTTAGTATCGTTTACCGCAAATAAATATACGTCATGCAGTTCCGATAAACTCTTTATTTGATGAAACGCACGAAGCTTATCACCTTTGTCTAATGGATAGGGAACCCGAGATAAAACAACTAATATTTTTTTTCGAACACTCAATTTTCGATAAGATAAAAATTCATATTTTTCGATTTACACTTTTGCACAAATAAAGCAATAATTTTTTGCGCTGCTTAAATATTCATAAACGCTGTTAAATCGATTTTAAAAATAATTCGAGCTCCTTGCCTTTTTTCTCGCAACTAAAATACTCTTCAATCAATATTCTTGCATTTTTTCCAATTTGATTTTGTTCCTTCAAGTTTTCAAAACAATAATTAATAACATCAATAAATGCAGCAGATGAATTGGCAAGTAATACATTTTTTTTATCAGTAACAGGTATGCCAGTTGCAGCTTCAGTATTACAAACTACAATTTTACCCATTGCCATAGCTTCTACAATTTTAATTTTTAAGCCACCACCTGAAAATATGGGGGCAACCATGATTGGAAACTTTTCCATAAATTTTTTAGCATCGGCCACTTCACCTAAATTGATAATGTTTCTTTCTTCTAACTTTTTAAGTTCATCGGGCATGGACTTTCCAGCAATATAAAACTTAGCTGTAGTATGTTTTAGCAATACTTGGCTCCATACATTATCTATAAACCATTTAACTCCTTCTAAATTTGGATACCAGTCCATGGCACCAATAAAAAAAAGCGCTTTTTCATGCAACTCATAATTTGTATGATAGGAGTCAATATCAATAGTAAAAGGTAAGTTCATCAATTTTTTATCTGCAAAATGGGCCTTAAAAAAATCCTTGTCTTTTGAGGTAATAGCAAGTATTCCATCGCATTTTGAAATAAGTAGAAGCTCCTCTTTTTTAAGCCTTTCACTTTGAATAGTTAAATATTTACTTTTTATAGAAGATTTAGTTTTTATGGCTATCTCTTGCCAAATGGCATATTCAACATTATGCGCTCGGTAAACAATTTTGGCAATAGAATTAGATTTTATTTCTTCAATATAACCACAGGTAAATAAGCTATCAAGTAGCACTATATCTGGCTTATAACTAATTAACACTTGTATTAATTTTTGAGCAAAATCTTTGTTTTTAAATCTTACTAAATGGTAAGAATGATTGCTTAAAAATAAATTGAAAATGGCTTTGGTCAAACGAGTTTTAGTATCAACAAAAACACTTTCTGGCTTAAATCTTTGATTAAAAACTTCAGGATAACCTTCGATAGGAGCGGGGTGCTTGGGTGTTTCAATAGCTAAAATTTTAACATCAACTCCATTGTTATATAGCATTTCAGAAAGATTGAGCATTGCCAAACAACCTCCATCTTTGGCAGGATATGGAATCTTGCTACAAATTTGTAGTACTCTCATGTTTTTTGCTGAATATTTTTTTTATTGGAGTCAAGTAGGCTTCAAAATCAAACAATGCCGAGTCTCTTGTGGCTTTATAGGTTAAAAAAATACCAATAGGTAATAATACGAAACTGGCTAGCCAAGCACCTTGCCAAGCTTCCCAAACTCCTTCTTTGGCCGATTTTTCCCCAGTAATAGTTAACACATGAAAAATTAAGAAAAAGCATACAGAAACTACTGCAGGCATGCCTATTCCTCCTTTTCTAATGATGGCTCCTAGTGGCGCACCTATAAAAAATAAAACTATACACGCAAAAGAAAGGGTAAACTTCTTGTGCCATTCAATTTTATACCTGCTTTCCGTTTCAAGTGCATTTTTGCTCGACAGGTTATTAACGCTCATATAACTTTGATTTGTTCTTGCAAGATTTAATGCATTCTCAAAAATTCGTTTTTTTTCATCTGCAGTATAAACATCCATCCAATTCTTTTGAACAAGCATGGCGTCAACTAAAGAGTCGCTAATAGATTCCTTAGAAATAATAGTATCCGAAAAAAGATTGTAATTTTTATTTACTTGGTTTAGTAAGGTAATATTGCGTTCCTTGCTTTCAATTTTTAAAGAATCAATTTCACTACTTAATTGGCTAATGTTCATCATTTGGTAATTGTCTTTAAATAATGATTCATCTGTTCTAATCATTTTAAAATCGCGCATATCCATTACTATTGTTTCTTCCTTAAATGATGTTCTTGTTAGCGGCCTAAAACCTTTGTTGTTTTGTGATACAACTTCTTCATAACTGTGTCCATTTTTTAGTGTAATTAATAAAAAATTTTCATCGTCACTCATCTTCATTAATCCCTCTTTAGCCATCACCACTTTGTTATTGCCTTGCCTTTGGGTGTGATCGTAAATTAGTATAT
>CAIKXD010000313.1 GCA_903831265.1 uncultured Bacteroidota bacterium | reverse complement strand
TTATTTTTTCGCATGGTTTTAAAGGTTTCAAAGATTGGGGACATTTTCCACTGGTAGCCCGATGGTTTGCAGCGCAGGGATTTGCTTTTGTGCGTTTTAATTTTTCGCATAATGGCACTACGCCTCAGGAGCCCGCTGATTTTGCTAATTTAGACAACTTTGGAAAAAATAATTTTTCGATTGAATTGCATGATTTGGATGATGTGATTCATTGGGTTGAAGAAAACGCTGCTCTGCATGAATTTGATATTGAAAACATCTTTTTAATTGGCCACAGCAGAGGAGGAGGCATTAGCATTATTAAGGCCAGTGAAGATGAACGCATTAAAAAAATTGTAACCTGGGCATCTGTTGCCGATTTTGAAAGCAGAATGAGAGTGGATGGTTTTGAAGAATGGAAAAAAACAGGCGTAACTTACATTCCAAATGCAAGAACCAATCAGAACATGCCTTTGTACTTTCAGTTTTATGAAGATTTGGATAGAAATAGGGAACGCTTGCTCATCAAAAAAGCAGCTAAAAAATTAAATAAACCTTTTTTAATTGTTCATGGAACTGAAGACGATACAGTTTCTGTTAATGAAGCAAATGCGCTGCATCAATGGGCTGCAGGCTCAAGACTATGTTTAATAGAAAATGCTGATCATGCTTTTAACGCTACACATCCGTACACTGCACAGGAATTAAATGAGCATATTTTAAAGAAGTTGAAAGTGAGCTTGGAGTTTTTGGTGGGGAATAATATTGTTTGAAGTTTTTCATTTTATTTTGGGAATAAACCTTAATTTCGCCTTCCTAAAAAAATGAAATACCAATGTTCGAAAGTTTAAGTGATAAGTTTGACAGAGCGTTTAAGATATTAAAAGGTCACGGACAAATTACCGAGATTAATGTTGCCGAAACACTAAAAGAGGTGCGTAAGGCGCTTTTAGATGCCGATGTTAACTTTAAAATAGCCAAACAGTTTACCGAAACTGTTAAAGAAAAGGCGCTAGGTGCAAATGTTTTAACTGCCGTATCACCAGGGCAATTGATGGTTAAGATAGTGCATGATGAGTTAGCCTTATTAATGGGTGGCAGCATGCAGGAGATTAATCTTCAAAACAATCCTTCTGTTATTTTAATGAGTGGTTTGCAAGGTTCAGGTAAAACAACTTTCTCTGGTAAATTAGCAAATTATCTTAAAAATAAAAAAGGGAAGAAACCTTTATTGGTGGCCTGCGATGTGTATCGTCCGGCTGCGATTAACCAGTTGCAGGTTTTAGGAGAACAACTAGGCATTCCTGTTTTTGCAGATGTTGAAAGTAAAAATCCGGTTGATATTGCCACAAGAGCGATTAAGCAAGCCAAAGAGAATGGTAATACGGTGGTAATTATAGATACTGCAGGTCGTTTAGCTATTGATGAAGCGATGATGAATGAGATTGCTGCAGTAAAAAAGGCCATTAATCCAGATGAAATTTTGTTTGTAGTAGATTCTATGACAGGGCAGGATGCGGTTAATACGGCAAAAGCTTTTAATGATATTTTAAATTTTGATGGTGTAATATTAACCAAATTAGACGGTGATACCCGCGGTGGAGCGGCTTTATCTATAAGATATACCGTTGATAAGCCTATCAAATTTATTGGTACTGGCGAAAAAATGGAGGCGTTGGATGTTTTTTATCCAGAACGTATGGCCGACAGGATTTTGGGTATGGGCGATGTGGTGAGCCTTGTAGAGCGCGCACAAGAGCAGTTTAACGAAGAAGAAGCTAGAAAATTACAAAAGAAAATTGCCAAAAACCAATTCAACTTTAACGACTTTTTAGGCCAATTGCAGCAAATTAAAAAGATGGGTAATTTAAAAGATTTGGTAGGCATGATTCCGGGAGTGGGCAAGGCTTTGAAAGATGTTGATATTAATGATGATGCGTTTAAAGGCATTGAAGCCATCATTTATTCAATGACTCCGCAAGAAAGAGAAAACCCAGAAATTTTAAATGGCTCAAGAAGAATCCGTATTGCAAAAGGCAGCGGTACTAACATACAAGAAGTAAATAAGTTAATTAAGCAATTTGATGATACCCGTAAAATGATGAAGATGATGGGTAACAAAGAGCAAATGGCAAAAATGATGAGAAGTATGCCTCAGCAGAGGAGGTAGTCGATACACAGATTGATGACGTGCAAGGGACAGCAGCGGCATCCTTTTTTTTAATGATATGTTTACTTTTGAACTTGGTTTTAAAAAAAAAGATACAGCGGATGGCCCGACCCTTCTATTTTTTTATTTCAAACAAAAATTGAAACCCTAAACATTTTAAAAAATAGGAGGGATGCAGCCTAAAACTTTACATCCTAGCTTTCCAGGCAATTTCGTTTACATTTAATTGATGCCCAATAAAACGTGCAAGCACAAATAAATAATCACTCAACCTGTTTAAATATACAATCACCATTTCGTTAACATACTCGGTTTCGTGCAGGTGTATTACGTTTCTTTCGGCTCTGCGGCAAACACAACGTGCAAGGTGGCAGTAGCTAATGCTGGTGTGACCACCAGGCAAAATAAAGTGACGCATTTCGGGTAATACTTCATTCATTTTATCAATTTGATTTTCGAGCAACTCAATATCTGAGGCGTGTAAATCAGGAATTTTCATTCTGCTTTTTTCTGGATCGGAGGCCAGGCTGGAGCCAATGGTAAAGAGTCTGTCTTGAATTTCGCTTAAAATAGTTTTACTTTCTTGTGCAATATCTTGGTCGTTTATTAATCCAATCCACGAATTTAACTCATCAACTGTGCCATATGATTCGATACGTATATGGTGCTTGGGAACACGCGTACCACCTATTAAGGAGGTTTCACCTTTATCGCCTGTTTTAGTGTAAATTTTCATTGTTGTAAAGTATAATGCGATATAACTATTAGAACTTGATAATGTTTAGATTTTGCAATTAAACACCCTATTTATTTTCTCTGATAGGTTGTTTTTTAAAGGGCGAAAAGTGATAAGTAAAGCCT
>CAIKXD010000312.1 GCA_903831265.1 uncultured Bacteroidota bacterium | reverse complement strand
GATTTTGTTGAATCGCTACTACCAGAATCTATGACTACAATTTTTTTGACAAAATTTTCACCAATTGCATTGAAACAACCGGGTAAATTTCTTTCCTCATTTAAAACTGGAATTGCGATAGTTATGTCGAGCATGCTTTATTAGTTAAATAATTTTGTATTTTGTAACAAGTGAACTGGATTGAACATTGAACTAATGATAACGCTATTCGGAAAATCCTTTTGCAATGACATTAATTTTTCAGATGCTGAAATTGATTGATCGCCTCCACTAAGCGGTGAAAATAAAATATTGGATACATTAGATCGATTTGATTTCCATAAATCATACTCGTAAGACTTAGGTGCGCAGTCAAATTGCCATAGATCAAAATGATTAATATAATTAGAATGTAAATCGTACTGACTTCTCATAAAGGCAATACCAAAGGCTCTTATTTTTCCTGATTTTTTCAATTGTTCTGCAGCTTCTAAAACTTCATCAATAGATATTATTGTATGGTGTACTTCATGAACAAAGAAATAATCTAGATAATCTGTTTTCAAGGCTTTTAAACTCTTTTCCAAACTACTAATCATAACAGATGAATTTATAGGCAGACGTTCATGAAATAGATTACTACTAGGTGAACTTACTGCCAAACCAGGGGCAATTTCAACATGTTTTTTATGTGTTTTCAAAAACCTGATTACTGGTTTTATTGGTTGCAGTAATGATGCTTTCCAATTCGCCTTAATGCCAAATTTTGACGCCAACACTAAATCTTGGCGTTTGCCCTTGATACATGAACCTATAAATGACTCTGCTTGACCATAACCATAGGATCTAGCCAAATCCAAATGATTAACACCCTCACCTAGCGCTATATCAAGTGCCCTTTTAGATTCATTAGCACTTCGAGAGCCTAAAATTGGCGCACAACCAAATGCCAGTGCCGAAGATTTTATGCCTTTATAAAGTTCTATGTACCTCATGATTTGTTACTTAAATGATGTGCCATTCGAACTGCAAAAGCGCCTATAAAATAAGTTGGATTAGCCTGACCTGAAGTAGGGAAAACACTACAGCTGCATATGTATAAATTTTGAGTTCCAAATACCTTCAAATTTGTATCTACAACACCTTCATTGGGCGCGTCGGCAATACGTGTTGTACCTGATTGATGGATACCATCTTTAGAATTGTTGCGAATCGCATTTTCCAATTCATTTTCAGGATACCAATATTCAAGTTTGCCACAATTAATTGATTGTAGATAATTATCAAGTTCTTTATGTAATTCAAGTATTGCTTTTACATCTGCATCTAATATATTGTATTCGATTTTTAACATGCTGCCATTTTCACTTAAATACATTCTGTTACTTTTATCAGGTATTTGTTCAGAATGGAAGTGTAAGGCATAAGTATTTTGTTTATTGTAAAGAAATACACCTGGCAATTTTCTTTTAGGCAAATATCTTTGACAAAAAATGTTAATAGGTGTCAAAATTGATTTAGGAAAATCACGCAATAAGTTCAAAAAATGTTGACCCAAACCACTCACTTTACCTTTAGTTACTGAATATTTAATTGCTGGTGGTGCTAATTTTTTACCTAATATTGGTGAAATCATAGCCAAGTACATAAAAGACATAGCCCCATTTTTATGGGTAGGGTCGTGATACAAAGGATTATCCAGCCAAAATGCAATGTTCAAAAGATTTTTAGATTTTAAAAAGTCTTTTGTAAATTGAAATCGACGTCTAACGTACACATTATTCGCGTCCATTTGAAAACCATAATCGGTCAAG
>CAIKXD010000311.1 GCA_903831265.1 uncultured Bacteroidota bacterium | reverse complement strand
AAGAATATCAATTATACAATTTGAAAAATGATATTGGTCAAAAATACAATTTGGCCAAATCGCAACCAAAGCTTTTAAATCAAATGATTAAAAGCTTTGAATTGATTAGAGGTAAAGGGTATAATAATGTTGAAAAATTAGAATTGAAATAAAAGACATAAGTATTTACTTTCTAGGATATACAAGAAGTACAAAAAGCGTGGTATTTAATAGGATACAATTCAAAAAAGCAAGTAGGTAATTGTTAAAGCATGAAATATTCTAATCCAAATATTTTCTTATTAGTGATATTGTTTTTAGTAAATGGCATACACATTGTTAATGGCCAAAATTCTAAAAATGATGCTAGCATCATTTTAAAAGCTGAAGATTTTCAAAAAAATATCAATGGGAAAAATGTCAACTTATATTTCTTGAAAAATGGCAATATGAGTATGGCAATTACCAATTATGGTGCTAGAATAGTTAGCTTATGTGTGCCTGACAGGTATGGTCAAATGGCTGATGTGGTTGTGGGTTTTAAAAGTATTGATGACTATTTAAAGGCTACAGGCGTTTATCATGGGGCAATTATTGGAAGAGTTGCAGGTCGTATTAAAAATGGAAAGATTAACGTTAACGACTCAACTTATTCACTGCAATTAAATGCAGGTAACAGCCACTTACATGGTGGTTCAAGTGGTTTTCACAATCAAGTTTGGAACGTTAAATCTAATAATGATACGTCTTTGGCTTTGGAGTATCTTTCAAAGGATGATGAAATGGGATATCCTGGAAACGTTAACGTAGAAGTTGCCTATACTTTAAATTCAAAAAACGAATTGACAATTGAGTATAAAGCTACCACCGATAAAGGTACCCCGTTAAACTTAACCAATCATGCTTTTTTCAATTTAGCAGGCGAGGGTAGTGGCTCAATTAATAATCATTTGCTTACAATTAATGCTAATTATATCTGTCCTATAGATGAAGCAAAAATAGCAATTGCTAAAAATTACAAAGTAAAATCAACCCCATTAGATTTTAGAAAAGAAAAAGCAATAGGTAAAGATTTGATTTTTGAAGATGTAAATCAACAATTGAAATTGGCTGGCGGGTATGATCATCACTATGTACTCAAACGCAATAAGAAAAATAAAATTATGCTAGCAGCCACAGTTGTTGAGCCCAGTAGTGGACGTAAAATGGAAGTTTTGACACAGGAACCTTGTATACACTTTTTTAGTGCAAACTTTTTTAAAGGTACAGATATTGGAAAAATGGGGAAACCAATTAATTACCGTGAATCTTTTGCATTGGAAACACAACGTTATCCCTATTCATCTGATTCTAAATTATTCCCATCAATTATTCTTAATCCAACTGATAAATACGAAACAAAAACAATTTTCCGCTTTTCTATTGAAGAATAGTTTAATGATTTAATAAGGGCGTGCTATATTTTAAATACCAACTAAAATAACTTGAAAAATTATGTCTTACATATTATAGTATTCTTTTGTGGTATTCAACTATTATTTGGGAAAACGAATATTAATACTGTATTCAATCTTTTAGAAGCGCATACTTATAAAAAGATGCCTTACAGGCTTCTAAAGCTCGTCAATCTCAATTCAAATAACAAATCCCAATACATAATTTCTTTGGATGCTGTAGGTGGTAGAGGTACGGATAATTTAAAACAAAATAAAGACAGCAGGTGGATAAATTATATGGCAAAAGAAGAAGTTCGAAAAGGTTGCCCATGTTATCTGTTAGTACCACAATCTAATGAGCTCTGGAAAAAGTATCATCTGAATAAATTTAAAGAAAAGATTAGCCAATTTCCATCTGTTGACACAAACAGCATTTATATTCTTGGTCATTCAATGGGTGGACATTGTACTTATAGGCTTATACAAATAGATCCTGATTATTTCGCCGCTGCGGCACCTTCTGCAGGAAGTGGCTTGCCAGAAGCGTATGATTTCTTTGATGTGTCCGTAGTTAAAAATATACCTATTTGAGTGTTTCATGGTGATGCCGACAAACGATGCTCTTATGAAAAAGAGCACAATGTATTTGCAGATATGCAAAAAATTGTTAGAAACATGAAGTTCAACACTTGGAATGGTGATGGGAATGATAGACAAATCGCTTTAAAAAGGATTACTGGAAGTAACAATTGAATCACATAATTAAGTAGCAATGTGTGCGACTCAGAAAATGTTTTTTTAACATGGCTATTTAAACAAAAGATAGTACAACTATAAAAGTGTATAAAAAAAATATTAAAATGGATATTGAAAAATTAAAAAAGCAGTTTGTTCAACTATATCAACAAGAGCCTTTGATTGTAAAATCACCAGGTAGAGTAAATATCATTGGCGAACACACAGATTATAACAACGGATTTGTGTTGCCCGCGGCTATTGATAAAGCAGCTTATTTAGCAATAGCGTTAAGAGATGATGACGAAATTCATTTATCAGCTTTGGATTTGAATGAGCATTTTAAAATACATATTAAAGACCTAAAACCAATTGGTGATATTAGTTGGCCTAATTACATTTTGGGTGTTGTTGCTCAATTTATTAAAACAGGGGTATCTCTAAAAGGCTTCAACGCTGCATTGTTGAGCGATGTGCCAATTGGTGCAGGGCTATCATCTTCAGCAGCTATTGAGTGTGCCACAGTTTTTGCATTAAATGAATTGCTACAAACCAACCTAGATAGGATGACGATGGTGCATATGGCACAAAAAGCTGAGCATGAATATGCAGGGGTTATGTGTGGTATTATGGATCAGTTTGCCTCAATGATGGGCAAAAAAGACCATGTAATAAAATTGGATTGCATGACGATGGAATACGAATACAAACCATTTAAGTTAAACGGACTAAAAATTTTATTGTTAAATACCAATGTAAAACATTCGCTTGCATCTTCTGAATACAACACAAGAAGATTAGAGTGTATGAAAGCTGTTGAATGGGTAAAAGAATCTAATACTTCAATAAATTCTTTGCGTGATGCTACAATCGAAATGCTTAAACATAATGTTTTAAATAAAGATGCCTTAATATATCGTAGAGCTGAATTTGTTGTAGAAGAAATAAATAGGTTACAACAAGCAAGTGTTAATTTAGAAATGGGTGATATAAATGCTTTAGGTGATAAAATGTACGCCACCCATGATGGGTTAAGCCAGCAATATGAAGTGAGTTGTAAGGAATTAGATTTTTT
>CAIKXD010000310.1 GCA_903831265.1 uncultured Bacteroidota bacterium | reverse complement strand
CGATAAAATTGTGGCATAAAATTTGTTAAAATTTAAAAAAATATAATTTTCATTTTAAAATTAGTTTTTTAAGCAGCTCATTTAACCAAACCCAATGTTATTAAATGATTATTGTTGTTTAAAAATTCAACTTTTTTTTGGGAATTGTGTTTTTATTTTATACATTTATCTATCTATTTATTAAAGTAAGCAGGCCCTAACATGATTACACTTTACTTTAAACTATTTATAAAACTCCTAAAACGCTTTGTAAGCCTTGTGTTTACTGTACTTTTTATTGAGAAAAAAAATAATGTTGCATTGTTTTTTGCTAAGTTAGGCGCAACAAAAACAACTCAACCAAAAAATAATACTTTTGCTTTAACAAAACCTAAATCGGTTTTTACTTCTAAAAATGCCTTAATTATTAAATCAAAAGCCTACCGCTTGGTGTTGCCAGTTTTTGCTTTACTTTTTGCGACATCTAGTGGTAACTTGTACGGTCAATGTGCAAATAGTGCTGGCGGCACGGGTTGTAGTGCCTTGGGAGGATTTAATAATGGAAACCTTACAATGACTACTGCATGGCAGGTTGCGACAATAAATTACCAAGCGACTGCCAATACAAATTATTTTACGTGGACAGCAGCTGCTAGCACCAAATATCAATTCATGACATGTACAGGGCTTGATATGGAAGCTTTTTGCGCCAGAAGCTCGAACACTGGTGGCCCACTTACAATAGACAATGATGCAGAATCTAATTTACCCTCAGTAACATCAGTTTGTACCCCTGGTAGTTTTGATGAAACCGTTAATTACACTTCTGTTGCCTCTGCTGTTGCTCACACTATCAGGCTATCACAAAATGGTTGTGCAAATATGCCTACTTCAGGAACAGGAAAATTATGGTATCGTAGAGCACCAACTGCTGCTCCGGGTCAGCCAACAATTAATGGTCCTGCCTTCCCCTGTGCTTCAACTTCTTTAACCTATGCCGCAACAGCGGGTACCGGGATTACAGACTGGTATGTTTGGACAGTACCCACTGGATGGTCTATCACTGCCGGCCAAAATACGGGAACAATTACGGTAACAACGGGAACAGCGGGGCAGAATGGAAATATAGGTTGCACCCCATACAACGGAATGATAGTTGGAACTCCTTGTTGGACAGGTACAGCAAGAACAAAGGCGGTTTCCCCCATAACCATCATTCCTTGGACGGATGCTGCTGGAAACACAGCATGGTATACCAATACATATTGGACGCCAAATGTAGCTTCCACAGATTGGAAGACCTGCCACATTGCACAGTTTAATAATACTGGTACGGCTACAACTGCTGGTATAAATATGGGTACATCTCAATTGTCAATAGGTGCTGTTGAAGTTTCTTCTTTAAGAACAAAAGCATTAACCATCGGTAATTCATCTGGAACTTCGGGTAACTTAACGTTGAACGGTACAGTAGTTAATTCTGTAGCTAATACTATTTTAAGAAACGCAAGCAATAGTTTATTCACCTTACAAAATAATGAAACTGGTACAGGTAAAACAATGGGTATAACCATAGGTGCTTCTGCTAATAATATTGTTAATATTGCTGGTACCGGTGGCATTACTATTAGTTCAATTATTGGTGGTACATCTGGCACACTTTCATTGCAAGGTGCCGGCTCTGGAGCTTTAACATTATCTGGGGCAAATATTTTTACTGGTGGTGTTATTTTAGCTTCTGGCACAAAACTAAACATTAATCATGCTGCAGCATTAGGAACCACTGCAGGTACTTTTGTTAACGGCGGTGCTACAATTGATAACACCTCTGGTGCAACGATTACAACAAGCAACTATCCAATGAATTGGAACGGCGATTTTACTTTTACTGGTACTAATCCATTAAATTTAGGTAGTGGTGCTGTTAGTATGAGTGCAAGTAGAGCTGTTACTATATCGGCGTCAACATTAACAGTAGGGGGTATAATTAGTGGATCTACTTTTGGTTTAACTAAAAATGGAGCAGGTAATTTAACATTAAGCGGCGTTAATACTTATAATGGCAATACCGTTATTAGTGCAGGTACTTTAGCATTAAGTGGTTCTGGTTCTATTGGTAATTCTCCAACCATTTCCATAGCAAGTGGCGCAATATTTGATATTTCTCAAACCACTAGTGGTATTTCGCTAGGTGCATCACAAAAATTAAGTATAGGTTCTACCGGTAGCAATTCTTCGACTACTTTAACTGCTGCAGCCTCAAAAAGCTTAACACTTGGCTCAACAGGAGGTATTACATTTTCTGCTTATGGTGGAGGTTCAACCGCACCGTTAATTGTAACTGGTGCTTCGGCAGGCGCGTTAATATTATCAAGTGTTGGTGTAACCGTTACTACAACTTCGGCATTAACTGCGGGTACTTATACATTAATTGATTTTAGTGGTTCAGCAACTGGTGTTACTGGCACACCGGGTGCATTAACAGTAAATGGGTCTGGCTCAGGAGCTGGTTTAACAAATGTATTGCAGGTATTAAATGGTAGATTATTACTTCATGTTTGTGGTAGTGTAGCTGCACCAGTATCCTCAGCAGGTTCAAATGCAGCGTGTGCGGCTATCTCAGCAAATTGGGCATCTTCGGCAAACGCTACAGGTTATTTTTTAGATGTTTCAACTTCAAATACTTTTGCTTCTTTTGTTGCAGGATATGACAATTTAAGTGTCGGAAATGTAACGACCTATAATGTAACGGGTTTAACAGCAGGGACAACATATTATTATAGAGTTAGAGCAAGTAATAGTTGTGGAACAAGTGGTAATTCAACAGCAATAACTTACGCTACTTTACCTGCACCATCGGCTCCTGTATCCTCAGCCGGTTCAAATGCAGCTTGTACATCTATTTCAGCAAATTGGGCATCTTCGGCAAATGCTACGGGGTATTTTTTAGATGTAGCAACCGATAATGGATTTACATCATTAGTATCAGGATATAGTAATTTAAGTGTATTGAATGTAACCACTTATAATGTAACAGGATTAACAGCAGGCACAACCTATTATTATAGAGTAAGAGCTGGTAATACTTGTGGTACCAGT
>CAIKXD010000309.1 GCA_903831265.1 uncultured Bacteroidota bacterium | reverse complement strand
TTTTAGATGGAAAATTTAATATTATCGCTGGAGTATCTAGAGACCCTGATAATAGATCTGAAATAGCTTCCGGTGATGGGGCAAAGGCGACTTTGGCAGTATTTACCGACCCATCTTATTTAGTTTCTGATAGTAGTAGAAATATATATGTTATTGACAAAGGAGATTATTCTATAAGAAAAATAAATGCATTAACAAATGTCATTACGAAAACCAATGGCGCACCATCTTTTAGTGGGGATGGAGGGGTTGCTACAAGTGCCAATATTAATAGCCCTTCAGCTTTAGCCTATGATAAAAGTAACAATATTTATTTTGCAGACAATGGTAATCATAGAATTAGAAAATACAATGGCAGTAATGGCATTATCACTACCATTGCAGGTAATGGGAATACATATAAATATGCAACGTCCACTCAACTTATATCGAATTATAATGGAAAAAATGCAATAGAAGTTTCACTAAATACCGTAAATGGAATTGCGGTGGATAGCCTAGACAATATGTATTTTACACAAACGGATGGGCTTACGCTAAATTTAGTTTTTAAATTGAATTTAAAAACTGGCATTCTAAATATTATTGCAGGTAGTAATCCGCTAGCTGAGCCTAATATAGGAGATGGCGGTGATGCAAAGTTGGCTAAGTTTTTAAGAATTGGCGGTATTGCTATTGATAATAATAATGATATTTATGTTTCTGACGAACAGTCTTCTTTAATAAAAAAGATTGATGCAAAAACAAATATAATAACCACTATTGCCGGTGTTTATTTAGGAAGAGGCAAAGGCGGGTATCGTGGAGATGGGGATGTAGCAATAAAGGCTATTTTGAATCAACCCAAAGGTCTTTCTTTTGATACGAAAAATAATTTATATATAAACGATTTCAATAATCAGGTAATAAGGAAAATCTCGTCCTATAATAATGCTATAACTACGGTGGGCGGTATGGCTAAGCAGTATGGTTTTAGTGGTGATGGCGGGCAAGCTACAGAAGCCACCATGCTAAATTCAAATGGAGGCATTGCGGTAGATTCAAAAAACAGTTTATTATATTTCTCTGATAATGATAATAATAGAATTAGAAGAATTGATTTAAATACTGGTATTATAAGTACAGTGATTGGTAATGGTTTTGCAGGATACAATGGAAATACTTTTGAACCCATTAACACGAATGTTAATTTAACAATCTTCAATTCAAATTTGGGTCTTTATGCTACTGGTATTTTAATAGATACTTCTGGGAATGTTTTATTTACTGATATTAATAATAATAGTATAAGAAAAATCTCAGACCCTAAAAAAATTATTGCACCAGCAGCAACTCCAATTGCTCCAAATATAATTACTGTATATGATAAATTTGTATCAGTACAAATGAGCACCAAAGATTATAATGACTGGGTAGAGAATGATTTTTGGGCAAATAAAGATGCTGCAAGAATAAAACTTATAAAAGATGTGTATTCAAGGTTTAAAGATGAGTATGATTTTGTTGTTGATTTATTAAGCGAACCATTACCACAAAATACAAGAATTGATTATTCCGGAGCTAATTTACACGTGTCAAATAGTGTAAAAGGAATAGGGAGCATTATTGAAGATAATGCAGCTGTTTATGGATCATTTAAAGGAAGATTGAAATCGGCCATTCAATTAGTAACGGGAAGCTTCTACGCTTCACCTCTTATTCATGAAATTGGGCATCAATTTGCCAATTTTATTTTAGACTCGGTGGGTTATTATGGCCCATCTACTCAACTAAGTATGAGAGCGCATTGGGGTTTTACAGGAGGAAGCACTCCTGGCGTTTTAGGGGGCTTTCAACAAAATAGCCTTACAGAAAAAGTAGATGGTATTGCCAATAAATATAGTGTTAAATCATTTTCTTCCTTTGGTAATTCCGCCCAATATTATAATGATTTTGAAATGTATTTAATGGGGTTTATGCCAATAGATAGTGTGAAGAATTTTGATCTTTTTAATAAAATTCAAGACCTTGTCGCGGTTGATTCTATTTATAAATTTACTGCACAAGGAAGAATTTCTTATACACCTTCAAAAATTATTGCTAATTACGGCACTAGAATACCCACCTATAAAGATGCACAAAAAGATTTTAAGGCTTTATTTTTAGTTTTATCACCAAGAGCGCTAACTACAACAGAGATTAATAATTATAATGATGAAATAATAAAAATTTCTTCAAAAGGAGCAGGAACATTTTATAGTTCTACCAAGGGGCTTGGAACACTCAATGCAGATAATCCTAATCTACAAACTATTCAAGTATCTGGAACTATAGAGCAAATAGATTCAACTTGTGGTCCCAATAGATTTAAAGCCTACCCATTAGCAAACGGCGGATACAATAATCAATATGAGTGGTATTTAAATAATGTAAAAATAGAGGATGAAAAAAATGATATAATCCTTATAACTAGTTCACAAAAAAATGATCATGTAAGTTGTAAAATAAGTAATTCAGTAGGATCGATTTTGTATGATTATCAAATATCATCTTCATTATCATTAAGTGCACCCATAGTAAGTGATAGCTCTGTATGCCAAAACGCACAAATTGATTCATTAAAAGCAAAACCAACTGCAGGTAATTCCTTGCTTTGGTATGGAATAAGTGCAACTGGTGGAATAGGTTCTTCTACTGCTCCCAAACCATCTACAAATTCTATAGGTACAACCAGTTATTATGTAAGTCAATACTCAGCTTCTTTAGGTTGCGAAAGTGCAAGATCAAAAATAAGTTTAACTGTAAAATCAATTCCAGCCACCCCATCCATCGCTTGGAATGGAACACAGTTTACTGCAACCACCACCTCAATAGGAGTAAGCTACCAATGGCTCTTAAGCAACAGTTCCATTTCAGGTGCCAATAGCGCCACCTATAAGCCCATTGCAATCGGTAGTTATAAGATTCAAATAACGGATGCAAATGCTTGTAAAAATGCAAGCGATAGTTTTATGTTGGTGGTAACAGCTGTTAACCCTTCTATTGAAACATCCACTGATCATATTGCTAAAATATTACCTAATCCCGCCTCGACCAATGTGATGCTTTACTTTCAACAAAAACCAACTAAAACTTTAACCATTCAGTTATTGAGTTTAAATGGGCAGGTGTTGAAACAAACCAATACCAATAGCCAAAGCACCCATATTTCACTGAGTGAAATCATTGCTGGTAATTATATCATCAAGATTATTGGAAAGGATTACAACCAAACGCAACAATTATTAATCACTAAGTAGACAAATCAAAATGAAAAAATAATCTTTATACTGCCAATCGTTGTAGGTTCGCTGATTTCAGGGGGGGATAGCAGCGAAGGGGTGGAATAGTGTAAATCCTCTTTTGAAACTAAGTTTAAAATAAAAACATACCTTTAAATCAAGAAGTACTATCTAATAAATAGGCCAACTTGTTTTGACCACCTAAACAACCAAATTACTAACTATTCTGCATGTTTGAAGTACTATATATTGGAAGTATATTTTGCGCCTTATTGACC
>CAIKXD010000308.1 GCA_903831265.1 uncultured Bacteroidota bacterium | reverse complement strand
AGAAATTTTCAAAAACTATTTTTAAAAGCTACTTAATATTTAAAATCATCGTTTAAAACAAATGAAAAAAGGAATCATAAAGTGAAGCGATGCTAAACTGAAAAAGACTGACCCAATTTTCTGTTGATTTTAAATTTAAAAAGAAATATAGTTTACGGACTAAATTTTGCACTTTTGCACTCTTGTTTATGAACTTAGATTGAAAATATGTCGAACAATGATATTTTAAAAAAATTAAGGGTGGCCTTAAAGCTTAAAAACGATGATATTCAAAAAATACTCTTGTTAGCAAATTTCAATGTGAGTATTAGCGAATTAAATGCTTTTTTCAGAAACGAGGATCATCCAAATTATAAAGAATGCGGCGATCAAATACTTCGAAATTTTTTAAATGGACTTGTAATTCATTTAAGAGGTCCAAGAGAGGAGCGAATCAAAGAAAACATGCCAAATAATTTGTAAAATAGAAGTTTTGATTAACAGTTCAAGGCTTGCAAATTGTATCCATAATCAATAATGGATGGAGTATTTGAACGAAAAAATGTGCTGAATTGATTTTTTTCACAATCAACTGAAGAAACCATTAATAAACTTATAATTAAATTTGATGTTATTAAAGTGTTTAGTTATTTTTATAAAAGTTTATTGTTTTTGAATGCCTAAGTTTACATTATTAAATTATTTATCACTAGTTAAATTCAGTCATACTGTATTTGCTCTACCGTTTGCAATTGTTGGTTATTTTACTGCTGTTAAAATGACCGGAACTAATTTCGATTGGTCGCTATTTGCTAAGGTAATTTTATGCATGGTTTTTGCAAGGAATGCGGCTATGGCTTTTAATCGCTATGCCGATAGGAATTTTGACAAGATCAATCCCAGAACATTTGTACGAGAAATTCCTGCCGGCATAATAAGTGCTAAGGCAGCACTTTTTTTTGTAATCATTAATGCTTTACTTTTTATTGCTACCACATGGTACATTAATAAAATTTGTTTTTATTTATCCCCTGTGGCTATTATCGTTATTTTAGGGTATAGTCTTACTAAAAGGGTTACAGCCCTTTGCCATTTTATTTTAGGTATTGGTTTAAGCTTATCACCTCTTGGGGCGTTTCTGGCAGTTACAGGTTATTTTCATATTATACCATCTCTTTTTTCATTAGCCATTTTATTCTGGGTTGGAGGATTTGACATTATTTATGCTTTGCAAGATGATGATTTTGATAGATCCCAAAAATTAAGATCTATACCTGTTATCTTAGGTCGAATTAGTGCTCTTAATCTTTCCCGACTAATTCATGTTATAGCAGCAATTGTTTTAATAATACCTGGCTTGCTTATGCACAGCTCAAATTTTTATTTTATTGGATGGGCAGTTTTCGCGGCACTATTGGTTTACCAACATAGCTTGGTGAAAGCAGATGATTTATCAAAAGTTAACTTAGCATTTTTTACTACCAACGGTATCGCCAGTGTTACCTTCTTAAGTTTTTACCTGTTCGATTATTTTTCTTGAAAAAGTATCTATTTAAGATAATCATATTTTTTCAGTTTGCACTGACCTGTACAGCGCAAGATTGGGAATTAAAAAAGAATCAAGAAGGAGTAAAAGTATATACAAAGTCCAATGCTAATTCTCCATTTGATTTGCTCATGGCAGAATGTGAGGTCAACGCAGGAATCAATCAAATGCTAGCATTAATTTATGATGTTAGCAGGCACACAGAATGGGTTTACAACTCTGTACAATCAGTACTCATCAAAAAAAATAGCACTTACGATATCATTTATTATGGCGAAACTTACGCTCCATGGCCAGTGAGCAATAGAGATCTGGTAATTCATTTAACAGCTTTCACAGACTCAATAACGGGCATTTGTAATATCACTGCTATCAGTGAACCTAAATTAAAACCATTGGTAAAAGGAAAAATAAGAATTCCAAGATCCGTTTCAAAATGGAAGTTAATTCCTATTAACAAACAAACTACTAGAGTGATATACACCTTAGATATAGATCCAGGGGGTAGCTTACCCTCATGGCTGGTAAATTTTGCAAGCATTGAAGGACCGTATTTAAGTTTTTTAAAAATGAGAGCTTTATTACTCAAATAATTTAAAATTAGTGCTAGAATTCAATTATTTTAAATTTAAATAATTGAGGGAGGTCAGTATTTACAGGTAAAAGATTTATTTTTTAGCAAAATAGAAATCAAATTACCATATTTTGACAACAATTTGTATATTCGCAGCCCTAAAAATTAATTAAAAAAAATAAAAAGATGACCTTACTCACTAAAATCCGCAACCGTTCCGGATTACTTGTAACCATTATTGCTATTGCCTTATTGATATTTATCCTAGAGAGTGCTTTAGAATCTAGAAAAGGGCTTTCGGCATCAGACCGAAGTAAAATTGCAGTTATCAATGGCAAAGATGTAAGCATTGAGGAGTTTCAGAGCAAGTTAGAACAGGCAGAAACAAATCAAAAGGCTCAAAGCCAGAAAGCTACCATTGATGAGAACACACGAGATAATTTGCGTGCTCAGGTTTGGAATCAAGTTTTGTTAGAATACGTTGTGAAGCCGCGTTATGAAAAAATTGGGCTAGGAATTAGTGAGGACGAACTTTTTGATATGGTTCAAGGCAAGGATCCACATCCACAAATTAAGCAAGCCTTTACAGATGCTAAAACCAATGAGTTTAATCCAGCAAATGTGATTAACTTCCTTAAAAATATGGATAAAGACGAAACAGGCGATACAAAAAACAGATGGATCGTTTTTGAACAAGCCATCAAGGAAGAGAGAATTTCTCAAAAATATACAGCCATGGTAAAAAAAGGTTTGTATATTACAAAAGCAGAGGCAAAAAGAAATTACATAGGCACTACAAGAACTGCAAACATTCAATACATTGTAAAAAAATATTCAGATATTCCGGATAGCACTATTACCGTTAATGATGATGATTTAAAAAAATATTATAACGAAAACAAAAACAAATACAAGCAAAAGGAAACAGTTCGTGTTATTGATTACGTAGAGTTTAATGTAATTCCTTCTGGTGATGATAGAAAAATACTAGGTGAGAATTTAGACAAATTGAAGTCTGAATTTGCATTAGCTGAGGTTGATTCGGATTTTGTAAATCAAAACTCTGATTCAAGATTTACAGAAAAATATATTGGATCCAATTCAGGTTTCATGTTTTTTGACAGTCTTACAAGATCACCACTAGGAACAGTAGTTGGCCCATACCCAGAAGGTAATAGTTTTAAAATAGCTAAGCTTTCAGGTAGTAAAATGTTACCAGACTCTGTAAAGGCTAGACATATATTAATCTCTATTGAAAATGGTGATTCTAAAAAGGCAAAAGAAAGAGCCGATAGTTTAAAGAATGCTATTAAATCTGGTAAGAAGTTCGAAGATTTAGCTAAAGTGTTTTCTAAAGATCCAGGTTCTGGTGCTAAAGGCGGAGATTTGGGGTGGTTTAAAGAAGGTATGATGGTAAAACCTTTTAATGATGCTTGTTTTGAAGGCAAAAAAGGTGATTTGCAAATTGTAGAAAGTCAGTTTGGTGTGCATTTGATTGAGGTAATGGATAAAGGAAAAGAGTCAAGAAGGATTTTAATTTCAACTATAGAACGCACCTCAACTCCAAGCTCAGCAACTTATCAGTTTTATTATGGAAAAGCAAGTGAATTTGCTGGAAAAAATAATAACAAAGCATTATTCGAGAAAACCAGCAAAGAGCAGGGGCTAAACAAAAGAACTGCTGAATACTTGAGAGAAACTGATAGAAATTTTAATGGAATAGAAAACGCAAGAGATATTGTAAGATGGGCTTATGGCGCTAAAAAAGAAGAGGTTTCTCCTGTTTTTCAAATAGGTGATAAGTATTTGGTGGCAATGCTCACAAAAATAAAAGAAAAAGGAACTTTGCCTTTGGAAGAAGTAAAAGAGCAAGTTGAAATAGAAGCAAAAAAACAAAAGAAAGCAGACAAATTTATTGCTGAGTTTGAAGTTAACATGAAATCTGCTTCTACAATAGACCAAGTAGCACAAAAGATGAATCTTCAGATTGAAACTGCAAGTAATCAAAGTTTTATAAACGGTATGTTTGGGAGTTACGGTCGCGAAGCTTCAATCGTTGGAAGCGCTTTTGGATCAAAAGCCAAAATTTTGAGCAAGCCAAGTAAGGGCGACAATGCCGTTTTCGTTTACATGGTAACAGATTTTACAGAAGCTCAAGCTAGTACTGATAATTATAAAAGTAATGCTAGCAACCTAGGCAATGCTGTAAAACAAAGAGTTGATTACGAAATATTTGAGGCTTTGAAAGACAAAGCTGAAATTGAAGATAGAAGAGCAACTTTCTTTTAATAGTTGCCTCTAAAAAATGAAAAGGGTAGAATTTTTCTACCCTTTTTTTTTATCCGAAATTAAAACTGTATTTTAGCCTACAAAATAAATTATAAATAAAAATTATTTCATCGTAGAAGCCAAAATAAGCTGATTGATATGAAGAAGAGATGGAGTTTACAGGAAGATGTCGACCGCGGAGTAATTGGTTTGCTTAGCTTGCAATTAGGTGTAAAACCGTTGTTGAGTAGAATTTTATACTTGCGAGGAATAAAAACGTGGGAGAAAGCAAAAGACTTTTTTAGACCTGAACTTTCTCAATTACATGATCCATTTTTAATGAACGGAATGGACGTTGCAATTAAGAGAATTGAATCTGCGATTAGACAAAACGAAAAGATTTTAATTTATGGCGATTATGATGTTGATGGCACCACAGCTGTTGCATTGGTATATTCTTTTTTTAAGAGTCATTATAAAAATCTTGAGTTCTACATTCCCGATAGGTATCTTGAAGGATACGGTATTTCATTCAAAGGAATTGATTATGCTCATGAAAAGGATTTTAAACTTATTATTGCTTTAGATTGTGGTATAAAATCAATTGACAAGATAGATTATGCTAATGAAAAAGGTGTAGATTTTATAATTTGTGACCATCATTTACCTGGCGAAACGGTTCCAAACGCAGTAGCTGTGCTTGATCCCAAAATGGAAACAAGCAAATATCCTTTTAATGAATTATCAGGTTGTGGTATTGGTTTCAAATTAATTCAAGCTTATGCGCAACGTAACAATATATCAGATGAATCCTTAATTGATTATTTGGACCTTGTAGCCGTTAGTATCGCAGCTGATATTGTTCCGATAGTTGATGAAAATAGGATTTTAGCCTACTATGGTTTGCAAGTACTTAATAATAGAAAACGTAAAGGCTTTGATGCCATATTAAAATTGGCAGCTTTTACTAAAAAGCTTACTATAAGCGATATTGTTTTTACTATAGCTCCCCGAATCAATGCAGCAGGACGTATTGCAAGTGGCAACACAGCAGTTGAATTATTAATATCCGATAACCCCGCTGATGCCTTGAGTTCAAGTGAGGAAATAAATAATACCAACTCTGAAAGGAAAACGCTTGATCAAAACATTACCAAACATGCGTTTAGTATGATTGAAGAAGATAAGGATAATTATCTTAAAAAAAGCACTGTATTGTACCATCCCGATTGGCACAAGGGTGTTGTAGGTATAGTAGCTTCTAGACTTACAGAAAAATATTACAGACCCACTGTTGTGCTTACTTCATCTAATGGAATGGCAACAGGATCAGCTCGTTCAGTTAAAGATTTTGATGTTTACAAAGCCATTGAATCTTGCAGTGATTTATTGGAACAATACGGTGGACACAAATATGCTGCAGGTTTAACCCTTAAAACAGAAAATATTCAGTTGTTTATCGAAAAATTTGAATTGATAGTTTCACAAACAATTGAAGATCATCTTTTAACTCCAGAAGTAGAAATTGATGCAGAAATAAAACTCGTTGATTTAGACGCAAAATTTTTGCGGATACTAAAACAACTTGCTCCTTTTGGACCTGGAAATATGGCACCAGTATTTTTAGCACGAGGTGTTAAAGACAAAGGCTACGCAAGAGTTGTGGGCAACAATCACTTAAAGCTAGATATTTATCAAGATGATATTAAATTTAGTTTCCCAGCTATTGCATTTAATGCAGGAGAGAAATACGAGCAACTTTTAGAAAAGTCGGCATTCGATATTTGTTTTACAGTGGAAGAAAATGAATTTAATGGCAATGTAACTTTGCAATTTAATATTAAAGATATTAAATTTGAACATCAAAAAACATTAAGCCCTAAAAATTTGTTATAACATCAAAGAAACTTAATTCTTACAATAATTATGGAAGACGCAATTTTACTAGCCAAATTTCAAGAAAAAATAGATAAAGGTTTAAAGATTGAACCAAAAGATTGGATGCCAGCGGCGTATAGGAAACAACTGATACGCATGATGAGTCAGCATGCACATTCAGAAATTGTGGGTATGTTGCCTGAAGGCAATTGGATTACCCGCGCTCCAAGTTTAAGAAGAAAAGCCGTTTTACTTGCCAAGGTTCAAGACGAAGCTGGACATGGATTATATCTTTATAGTGCAGCTGAAACATTAGGGATTGACCGAACAGAATTATTAGACCAATTATTTACGGGTAAAGCAAAGTATTCAAGTATTTTTAATTACCCCTCATTAACATGGGCAGACATAGGTGCTATTGGTTGGTTGGTTGATGGCGCAGCAATTATGAATCAAACTATGCTCGCCAGAGGATCTTATGGCCCTTATTCAAGAGCCATGATAAGAATTTGTAAAGAAGAAAGCTTCCACAACAGACAGGGTTATGAAATTTTGCTCACACTTTCAAACGGTACAGCTGAGCAAAAAGCCATGGCGCAAGATGCCTTAAACCGCTGGTGGTGGCCTGCTATAATGATGTTAGGTCCATCTGATGCTGCATCTCCAAACACAGATCAATTAATGCGTTGGAAAATAAAGTTAGAAACTAATGATGAAATTAGACAGCGTTTTATTGATAGAACAGTGCCACAAGCTGACTTTTTAGGATTAACTATTCCAGATGATGCCATGAAATTTAATGAAACCACTGGGCATTATGAGCATGGTGAAATTAACTGGCAAGAATTTTTTGATGTTATTGCTGGCAATGGCCCTTGTAATAAAAAACGTTTGAAAGCTAGAGTAGATGCAGATAAAAATGGTGCGTGGGTTAGAGAAGCTGCCAATGCTTATGCTGCAAAAAAGCGGCAGCCAAGGCTGCGTAGAATAAGGTTACAACAATTGGTTTATGGGGAGACAAACCAATCACAGAATTGGGTTGTTCTATAGTGACACAAACCAAGCAAAGACAGAATTAACGGGCTGGATTTGGAGTTAAACTACTTCGGCAACTGTGAATGTGGAGCCCCCTACAAATACTAAATCATTTATTGCAGCATGTTCTCTTGCTGCGTTGTAAGCTTTTCTTACTGTTTTAAAAACTTTACCTTTTAGTTCAAATGTTGAAGCATGATCTGACAATTCACTGGCATTTAAACCTCTTGGTATGTTTGCTTTGCAGAAATAATAGATGGCACTTTTAGGCAATAAACTTAAAATTTTATTGATATCCTTATCGTTAACCATCCCTAATACAAAATGTAATTTTTGATGAGGTGTTTGGGTTAATTGTTGCAACACCATTTGAATACCAGCTTCATTATGCCCTGTATCGGCAATACAAAGTGGCTTTTCCTGTAAAACTTGCCATCTTCCTAACAGTCCAGTGGTGTCAACAACCTTTTGAATAGCTGATTTTGCTTGCGTTTTGGTGACTTTGTATCCTAAACTATTTGATAGTTTTATAGCTTGCAATACGGTTGCGATATTTTTACTTTGATAATTTCCTTTTAACTGAGGATTTAGTTTTTCAAAATATATTTCATGCTGATGGACTACCTTTAAAAGGCTATTCTCTTTATGTTTTGACACAATAAATTGTTCGTCAGCAAAATAAATTTTAGTGTTATTTACATTTGCTTTTTGAACAAATATTGATTTAACAGCTGCTTGTGTTTCTCCAATAATGATGGGAGTATTTGGTTTAATAATACCCGCTTTTTCAGAAGCAATTAATGGCAATGTATTTCCTAGCAAAGCCATATGATCCATACTAATATTGGTAATAATACTCATAATTGGATTTATCACATTAGTGCTATCTAAACGGCCACCCAAGCCAGTTTCGATAATAGCTATATCGACATTTTTTTCTGCAAAGTACTGAAAGGCAAGCCCCACGGTCATTTCGAAAAAAGATGGTTGAATACGATTAAAATCTTGCTGATATTGCCCTATAAAGTTGGCCACATAATTTTTGGAAATCATTTTTCCATTAATTTTAATGCGCTCTCTAAAATCTTTTAAATGAGGTGAGGTGTATAAACCTGTTTTATAACCTGCTTCTTGAAAAGCTGCTGCTAACATGTGACTGGTAGAACCTTTGCCATTAGTTCCTGCAATATGTATGCTTTTAAAGCGATTTTGTGGATTATTTAACAAGTTACAAATGGCCCAGGTATTATCTAAATTAGCTTTGTATGCTGCACTACCAATGCGTTGAAACATGGGTAAATGCGTATACATATAATCTAAAGCCTGAAGATAATTGATGGCCATAGGAGGCTTTTACTTGAGAATAAAGTTGTATGTAATTGTTCCTTTTTGTTCTTCGGGTGCATCAGCAGAAGGATTAAATTTGGCCGACATGGCGGCTCTGCGCGCAATATCCAATAAATTTGGGTTTGAAGTTGTAGAGCCTTTTACCCCTGCTTTTGCTTTTATTACATTTCCATTTTTATCCACTGTAATTTCTACTACTACTTTTCCCTCTTCCTGAAATGCAGCTCTTGGCACAGGAATACTATTTGCCTTTCTATTGGTTAATGAGTACCGTGGACCACCTTTACCCTCGCCACCTGGGCCTTCAGTTCCATTGCCAGGCGTTTCTCCGCTACCTCCACCAGGACCATGATATTTAGAATCTTTACTCCCATCTTTAACGCCCTGATCGCCTGATTTATTTGTTTCGCCTTCGCCATTAGCAACAGTACCACCCGTTTTATTTGCTCCTTTGTATAAGCTTCTTTGATTAACCTTACGAGGTTCTGGCACAGGTGCTGTGGCAGTTGTATTGGTTGTATTTTCTACAGGTTCTGTTTTTACAACCGAAGGAGCTTCTTCAGTTTCTTGGGTTAAAATTGGTCTGGCTGAAGGTCTTACAGGTGTTGAAATTTCGATTGGCGGATCAGCAACTTCTTCCGCACTTGAAGCTGTTGCAGAAGCATCTGCTAATTCTTCGGGTTGCACATCGCCCATTCCATCTTCGGAAGTGCCAAAGTTAACTTCAATACCATTTCCACCTGTTTCAGGAAAAGGAGGAATCGGTGTTTTGAATACAATCAATATAAAAACAAGAAATAGCAATGCATGAAACAAAAAAGTCCCACCCAAGGCCAATAGTTTATTTTTTCTTGTATTTTGATTCGACATCGTATATTTTTTTAATTGGATGCCATTATTTAATTAATTCCATAATTACGTTCAAATTATTTAGGCGCTTGCGTAGCCATAATCATTTTTACTTTAAGCTTATTTCCTATGGCCAATACATCCACTAAATCTTGCACACTTAATCCGTTATCTATGCGCAATACCACAGTTGGTTCATCAATTCCTGATGTTGCTGCAGTAAGTTTTGGTTCAATTTCTTCGAAAGTAATACGTTGACCATCCAACGAATACTGCTTATCCAAGGACATCTCAAGGGAAAAAGATTTTTTACTGAACGATTGAGCAGAACTTGCTTTAGGCAGCATTAATTTAATAACACTAGGGTTAACTAATGTTGAAACAATAAGGAAAAAGAGCATCAAAAAAAACATGATGTCACTCATACTTGAAGCTCCGACTTCGGCTTCAAAGCGCTTTCTATTTCGTTTTAGATTCATGCTTTGGGATCTTGAAGGACATCAATAAACTCAATTGAACTTGCTTCTATTTTATAAATCGTTCTGTCAATCATAATATTTAAATAATGATAACTCACAAAAGAAAATACACCAACTACTAGCCCGGCTGCACTTGTTATCATTTTTTCGTATAAACCACCTGATATTAAACCAATACTTATATTATCAGCTAGTGAAATATTATAGAAAATTTTAATTACACCAGATATAGTTCCTATGAAACCGAACATGGGCGCTATACCGGCAATAATTCCAAGCACGCTCATATTCTTCTCCATTTTAGCTACCTCTAACTTTCCAATGCCTTCCATTGCACTTTCAATTTCTTTGATAGGCTTTCCAATTCTAGCTATTCCTTTATCAATAACAGCAGCAACTGATGAGGGATTATTTTTGCAAACAGCACTTGCCCCCTCTAGATTTCCTTTTTTAATATTTTCTTTGATGTTACTCATAAAATCGCGACTTAATCGACCTGCTTTTCTTATAGCCACAAACTTCTCTATGAGCACATAAATGCTAATTATGGATAAAACCCCAATAGGAATCATTATGTATCCACCTTTGATGATTAAATCAAGCAGCGATAAACTGTCTTGTTTTGAAGCCTCACTGGCTGCAGTTGGCAATGCTGCTGTGGTGCTTGCTGCACCTTCGGTAATTTGCAATATCAATGATAACAACATAGTGCTTGTAATTTTTATATTAATGCTAAAGTAGTTGTACTGAGGGCAGACTTGATGGAATTAAGTTATAATTATAAACAAGTAGATGTTAGTTATAGGCGAAATTTTAATATGATTACTTTTAATTATGACACAGGCACTAGGCTAAGATAGTAATCAACAATAATTTTATTCAATTACTAAAGATGAATGAACTTTACGCCATACTCTTTTAAACGTTGCGCGTTTAACATTAATTAATGCTTGTTATCTAATACTAGATTTTAGTGCTATACACATCCGCTTGTTATTAATTAAAAAAAACGGTGTTTATAAACATCACAACAAAATTTACTTTTGGTGAGCAATTTGCACATATCAACGTGCACTAGGAATATTTATATTTTGAATTAAATATGATGATTTCTTTTAACCGAAAAAATTTAGAGATTATGAAAAAAATTATTGTTTTAGCCCCAATTTTAATAGTGATGATCTACTTATCATCATGCGTACCAGCAAGACAATTTGAAGAATTAAAGGACAAGGAAAAAAAGTGTGCACAAGAGCTAGCAGATATAAAGGCCAATTCACTCAATACAGGAACCAAACTAACTGAGTGCGAAAATGATGTGCAACTTTTAAAACGTAGAGTTAGCAACTTGCAAAATGATACAATGGCAATGGGTAATTCATTGAGATTGCTCACTAAAAACTACGACAAACTTAATCAGACTTATGAATTACTATTATCGAAAAACAAAGAACTTTTAGAAGGCAATTCGAACGAGAATAAATTATTAGTTACAAATTACCAGTTAAGCCAAGAGCAATTGCAACGTGAACAGGATGCCTTAAAAGTTGCAAAGCAGGAATTAGAAAATCGCAAAATAAATTTAGATAAATTAAATGACGATTTAAAAACATCTCAAGAAGCATTGAAGGCAAGAGAAGCCAAATTAACTGAACTTCAAACCATTCTTACAAGAAAAGACTCTACAGTTAAAGCTTTAAAAACAAAGGTAACAGATGCATTACTTGGATTTCAAAATAACGGTTTAACAGTGGAACAAAAAAATGGTAAAGTATATGTTTCATTGGAAGAAAAATTATTGTTTGCAAGTGGTAGTATTTCTGTTGATTCCAAAGGGGCCGAGGCCATTAAAAGCTTAGCAAAAGTGTTGGAGCAAAATCCAGATATTAATATATTAGTTGAAGGGCATACAGATAATGTCCCCTACTCTAGCGCAAGCGGAGGGATTAAAGACAATTGGGATTTAAGTGTATTGAGAGCTACCTCTATCGTAAAATTAATTACCTCGAACAGTACCGTAGATGCAAAAAGACTTACTGCCGCTGGACATGGAGAGTTTTTTCCAATTGACAATGAAAATACAGCTCAAGCGCGCAAGAAAAACAGAAGAACAGAAATTATACTCACGCCTAAATTAGACGAGCTTCTTAAAGTATTGGAGACTAATTAATCTATATTTAGCAATTTTTAATCCTTTATTAGTGTAATATTATTGCAAAAGGCTTAAGTTTGTTGAATTATTAAGGAATTACACTTATGATAAAGCCCTATATTTTGAGAACTTTAGGTTCGCTGCTTTTGCTAATATATATAACTAGTACTAGCTATGCTCAAATTTTAAAACCAGTTAAGTGGTCTTTTAGTGTAAACCGAATCAATGACTGTGAAGCTGAGTTAATTTTTAAGGCAAAAATAGATAAGGGATTTCATGTTTACTCTCAATTTTTAGACCGCGATGATGGCCCAGTTGCCACTACATTTAATTTTGAAAAAAGTGTTGAATGTAGTTTAATTGGAAAGGTTAACGAAGGCAAACCCATTGAAGAGTATGATCCCAATTTTGAGATGAAATTGAAGTTTTTTGCCAATGAAGCAAGTTTCAAACAAAAAATAAAAATCATTAATCTACAAGCCTTTTCTGTTAAGGGCTATCTTAATTTTATGGTGTGTGATGAAACAAAATGCTTGCCACCTGAGGATGTAGATTTTGAGTTTAAAATTGGCGCTGCTCCCAATAAGCCATGTAATGATGTAAAGGAAAAAAAGGTTGAAATACCAGTAACTGATACTGCAGTGGTTTTACCCGCAATGGTAGATTCTTCAAACAATGACACAGCCACTTCCACTGAGGTTGTATCTACAGTCAACAATCAAGATATCGTAAAAGCAGGCACTGAAGAAAAGCAAGAAAACAAGGGAGCTTGGGCCATTTTTGTTGCTGGATTTTTAGGTGGATTACTAGCGCTACTTACCCCATGTGTATTCCCTATGATACCATTAACAGTAAGTTTTTTTACAAAAAGCAGCGGTAACAGAAAAAAAGGATTGATGAACGCCTTTATATATGGGCTTTCTATTATTTTGATTTATGTTACTTTAGGTATGGTGATTACTTTATCTTTAGGTCCTGATGCCTTGAATGCCATGGCAAGTAACGCTATTGTAAACCTGGCCTTCTTTATCATCTTTGTTGTTTTTGCAGCTTCCTTTTTAGGAGCATTTGAAATTACTTTGCCAAGCAGTTGGGTAAACAAAGCAGATTCAGCCAGTGAAAAAGGGGGATTATTAGGAATCTTCTTTATGGCTTTTACTTTGTCTTTAGTTTCGTTTTCTTGTACAGGTCCAATTATTGGAACCTTACTAGTACAGGCCGCGGTTGGTGGCAATGTAATTAATCCAACTATTGGTATGATAGGTTTTTCATCAGCTTTAGCTTTACCTTTTGGCTTATTTGCTGCGTTTCCGGGTTGGTTAAATTCTTTACCAAAATCAGGAGGGTGGCTTAATTCAGTAAAAGTAGTTTTAGGATTATTAGAATTGGCTTTAGCATTAAAATTCCTTTCTAACGTTGATTTAGCTTATCATTGGGGCATTTTAACGCGTGAAGTATTTATTGCTTTATGGATAGTCATATTTAGCTTACTAGGATTTTATTTGTTGGGTAAATTAAAATTTTCTCACGATAGTGATACCAAATACATTACCATACCAAGAGTGATGTTTGCAATTATTGTTTTTGGATTTGTAGTTTACCTCATCCCGGGTATGTTTGGTGCGCCTTTAAAAATTATTAGTGGTTTCCCTCCACCAACTTTTTATAATGAAGGATGGTCGCTAGGTAGCAATGAATCTAGCGAGACAAAAATTATACCTGGTACGGATCCTGAGCATTGTCCACACAACTTAAATTGTTTTCATGATTACGACATGGCATTAGCTTATGCAAAAGAAGTAAAGAAGCCATTGATGGTTGATTTTACAGGCTGGAGTTGTGTAAATTGCCGTAAAATGGAAGATAAAGTTTGGGTTGATCCAAGAGTATTGGAACGCTTGAACAATGATTACGTTTTAGTTTCTTTGTATGTAGATGATAAAACTGCATTACCCGAAGCCGAAAAACGCGTTAGTAAAACAACAGGTAACAAAATAAAATCAATAGGTAATAAGTGGAGTGATATGCAAACAGAGCGCTTTGGCACCAATTCGCAACCATACTATGTATTACTTGATGCCCAAGAACAAATGTTGAATAACCCAACAGGTTATGATCCAAACATTGACAAATTTATTGCCTTTTTAGATGAAGGTAAGCAAGCCTATTCCAAATAATAAACACATAAATTTTAAGTAAAAATACCTTTATGAAATTCTATAATTTTTTAATTAAATATCGATTCTGGCTTGGACTACTATCTATTGTATTGGGTGTTGTAGCTCAGTTAACCGTGGATATATGGACAGCAATTTTAATGTACTCACTGGCATTTATTGCTTTGCTTTCGCATTTTTTAATTGGTCCAATTAGGTTGCTACAAAAGCCTATTGAGGAAGGCAATATTGAAGAAGTAAATCGTATTTTAAATTCAATATGGTTTCCTAACTTGTTGATAAAGCCCGTGCGCAGTAGTTATTACACGCTTAAAGCCAATATGGATATGGCTCAGCAAAACTATACATCGGCAGAACAAAATTTAAAAAAGAGTGTAAAACTAGGAGGTGTAAATGCAGAGATGGATGCGGCCAACAATTTACAAATGGGCATGATGGCCTTACAACGTAATGATTTTAAAGAGGGAGAAAAATATGTAAAGGCTGCTATTAGAACAGGCTTACCTGATAAAGATAGTCAAGCGATGGCTTACTTAGCGATGTCGCAAATATATTTAAGAAGAAGAGAAAATAAAGCGGCAAGAGATTTCTTCAATAAAGCAAAAGCAGCTAAACCAAAATCGGAGGAAGTAGTAAAGCAAATAAAGGAGATGGATAAGTATTTAAGTAAAATGCCTGGCTAACAAAATTTCAAATAAATTAAAATCCTTCATATTAAGTTTGAAGGATTTTTTTTTGTATTAAACCCAAATTCCTTAGTAGAAATCTACTCAACTTTATTTTACTTGTCCCGATAGTTCCTATCGGGACAAGCACTTACTATCAATTTGAATTTCAAAATAGCTCGTTTTTCTCTCAATCCAAAACAGACTAAGGCATCTTATTATTTTTATAAAATTTTGTTGATCAACTATTCCTATTGCGAAATATGAGTTGAAAAAAGATTAAATTAAAATATTAGCTACAAAAGGAATAGAATATATTTGCAAACTATGATAGCATATAACCCAAAAGACTGGCTAAAATTAATTTTTATTTTTCATAAGAGTGATACTTTTAGAATGTTGCTTCCCGCGCTGCTAATAGCAGCAGCATATTCTACATTACTTACCTACCTTTCGATAGAGGTGCATTATCTTGAATTTAAAAGCACCACTGTAATTCACTCCTTACTTGGCTTTGTAATTTCAATGCTATTGGTTTTTAGAACCAATACTGCTTATGATAGATGGTGGGAAGGCCGAAAACTATGGGGCGAATTGGTAAACAGTTCAAGAAATTTTGCACTTAAAATTAATACGATGATTCCCTCCGAAGCAAAAAACGAAAAAGACAATTTGAATATACTAATTGGCAACTTTCCGTTTGTTTTAAAAGAGCATCTTAGAGGGCGTTTTAAAGCTGTTGAATTTGAGACAAATAAAACCATTACTATAGAAGATTTAAATAAAGTTAATCATAAGCCAAACGCTTTGATATGGGCAATTGAAAAAGAAGTAATGCAAGCCTACAAAAATAAAAATGTAACTAATGAGCAATTACTTTTACTGAATGACGAATTAAAGACAATGGCAAATGTTTGTGGCGCTTGTGAACGAATTAAAAACACACCAATACCCTACTCGTACAGTATGTTTTTAAAGAAATTTATTTTTGCTTATGTTTTTACAATGCCATTAGGTTTTGTGTATGATTTTAAATATTGGACTGCACCAATTGTAGTTTTTATTTTTTATGCCTTTGCCAGTATCGAACTCATTGCTGAAGAAATAGAAGACCCATTTGGCACAGATGCAAATGATTTACCTTTAGATGCCATTGCTCTTACTATTAGAACAAATGTAAAGGAAATTGCAACTTTTGAATAATCCTTTTTATACCCTATTTTTCTTGCGGTTTGCGTCTATTCACATCTACACCATCTGCACATGCTAAGCTAAAATAGACTGTTCAGAAAAAAATTCTGAATAATGATTGTCTATATAACTAAACTTTTTAATGCTTTTATGGGTTTATTTTCAATCAACTTATAGTCGTCAATTTCAATCCTTTTTTTCAAAAAAAGTAATTTTCAGCATTTGATTTGATGAATTAAGCAATCTCAATAACTTGGGCATCTACCACGATTGTCATCGATGCGCCAAACTAATGTTATCCCAATAAAGCTATACCAGTCTTTAGTATTAGAATTGCCTCGTTGCTTGTATAAATTAGAGTAATTTTCATTATCATCAACTTCCAAGTTTAAGCTTCTATCGCTCAATGCGGCCGCTTCTTGACTTCTTTCTTTCTGCAACACTGGTGGATAAACATAACTCATACTTACATCATCAAGATAGTCGGTATAAAGTTTTCTTAAACCCCACTCTACTCCTATTCCCACTTTTTTATTAATAGAAGCTTTAAAACCCAAACCCAAAGGAATTGCAAACTGCAAGGCTGCAGCTCTTTTTCTTTGGTATACAGAAGTACCCTGCCCTTCTGTATCCATGTTTCTTAAATTATAATATGTTCCATTTAGTTGTGCCTTAGGAGCAAAATAATAGAATGCCCCTCCAGTAAATATATAAGGAGTAAAAGGAAAGGACATACCTGGTGTGCTTCCTCCAATTTCGTATGGCAAAAAATTAAATACAAGTTGTGATGAATACTCCGCAACGAAAGTTCTAACAGAAAGATTTCGATTTTGCAAATACGCATCTTTAGAGAACTTATCGTCCGCACTGAATCTACCTGCGCTAAAGGTATTTCTCCACCCCCATCTTGTATTAACTGAATTTCTTTGAATAATCAAAGAAGCTCCAGGTCCAACATTTTTCGGAATATTAAATCTTTGATTTAAATCTCCGGCATAATGTATTGCACCCAATAATAGGCCAATTTCAGTATGTTTTAGGAATTTACTTTGACCTAAAACTTTTAGATGACAACATTGAGTAATAATAATAAATACTATTAGCTTTTTTAATTTCAATTACTATTAATTTAAGCCAAGTTTGTTTTAATTATTTGATACTTTCCAATGCCTTTTGAGCTTTGTTATTATTTGGATCTATTTCTTTTAACTTCATCCACAATTCTTTAGCTTTTACATTGTCTTTTTGAAGCATATAGTAGTATCCAAGATATTCGTATGCTTCAGATATTTCTTTAAGATACTTTTTACTATCAGTTGTTAATTCAACATACTTTTCGTAGTAAGGCTTTGCTAAACTCAACTTGCCATCTGGGTCTAGTTTGTTGCTTGTTCTGGCTCTCCAATAATAACCAATAGGCAAGGTGTTTTGAAGTTTAATGACAGTACCAAAACAAGTATCGGCATTCATGTAGTCTTGATTGAAGAAATAAGCTCTGCCCATGCTAAAATAATCGTTCGCGTTAAGTTTATTTGTTGCTTTAAGTTTTCTCTCATAAGACTTAACCGCTTTATCATACTTCTTTGATTTTAAATAAATAGCACCTATATCACTAAACAAATCAACTTTTGAAGTATCCATTTTTAAGGCTTCTTCAAGATCAATAATTGCTAGTGAGTCTTTCCCCGTTTTAGAAAAAAGTTTTCCTCTATACTCAAAATCTGAGGCGATGATTTTAGTTTTTTCGATTGTTGCTCTATTGAAAAAACGGTTGATATAGATAGTACCATTGGGATAATCACCAGTTTCATACAATGAGTATGCTAATAGTCTGTTTACAAAGTTTTTAGTTGTGTCCTGTTTTTGAAGTTCATTAAATAATGAGATACTTTCTTTGTACTCTTTATTCAAAAAAAGGAATGATGCATAACGCTGTTTAGCACTGAAGTTATTTCCTGCTAAGTCTAAATATCTTTTATATTTGGTTTTGGCTTTTTCATATTGTTTAGCCATGTAATACAACTCTCCTTGTTCTCTGTAGGCAGGAGCAAAAGATGAGTCTACTTTAGCAGCATCTTGGTATTTATCAAGAGCAAGTGTGTAGTTTTTTGCTCTACCGTATAACTGCCCAACTCTTAGAATAGCTTTTACTGAAGATTTATCTAAATCTTGAGCTTTTTTGTAATTGGCAATAGCGTTATTTCCGTCAGTTTTTTCAAGGAACATATCGCCTGTTAAAATATACACTTCTGGATTTTTAGGTTCTAATTTGGTTACTACTTCTAGTAATTTTGAAGCCTGATCAAGATCTTTTTGAGGAGCTTTTATTAGTGCCTCTGCAACTTTTAGCATAACCACTGTGTTTTTATTTGCACCCATAGTTAATGCTTTATCGAACTGTACTTTTGCATCAGTAACCTTGCCTTCAAATTGCATAAGTTTACCTTGCCCTACAAAGTTTAATGGACTGGTCGGTGCTGTTTCAATTCCTTTTTTGTAATAGTAGGATGCGCTATCTGCATCTTCATTTTTAAAATAATTTTCACCAAGATAATAATAAATATCTCCGTTAGATGGTTGCCCTTTTAATAATGATTTGAAAGCTCTTGTAGCAGTTTCAAATTGTTCATTATCTGTATATTTGATTGCCTCCTGCAGTGTTTGTGCGTTGGCACCCCATGCGGTAAGTATAACTCCGCTAAAAGCCATTGCGATTGATTTAGCCTTCTTTCTTTTTTTGAATTGAATCATTAAGAGTTGCATATTTTTAATTAAGAGGTTTGTTTGTAATTTGTATTAATCTAACTTGCATTGTAGCGGGAACCAATCCTGCCAATTTCATCATACGTTGTCCTTTTTCGCCAGCTACAAATGAAACAAATCCTGTGCCAAGTCCTGCGCGTGTTTGTCTATTAATCATGTAAACACTTCTACAAAGAGGATATAATTTGTTTGCAATGTATGCTTGATGGGGTTTTCTGAATTTGGTGAGTTCATTTGGAAATTCTTCATTTGTAAGACCAACTACTTTTACTTTTTTTAGAAATGCCTGAGACAAGGTGTCATCTCTATCACTTATCCAATTAACACTAATCACACCTAGCGAGTTTTCATGAGAACTAACATAATTAATTACTTCTGGATTAGACTTTACTGCAAAAGTATTATTCCCAAATTGAATATTGTTAACTAACTCTTTAAGATACCGGTAATTTGCTGAGTTTGGATTGTCGAATACTATATTAATTCTTTGCGATTTATTTTGGGGCCAAGTAGTGTCTTTACCTGTAAGAAATTCTTTAATTTGCTTTAAACTCAGCGCAGTATCAAGGTTGTTATTATTGACTACAAAAGCAACGGCATCTTCTGCAATTTTTGTTGTAACTGGGTAAATATTGGCAGCTTTAAATGTTGCCAACTCCTTTTTAGTTAGCTCTCGGTTGAGCACTGCCACCTTCGACGAGTCTTTGAGTAAATCATTTATTGCCTGTTGCTCAGGTTTAAATTTTGCGTTTACTTTAGCATTTGGGTATAATGATTCAAACGTGTAAATTTGTGTATCAAAAAGCAATGCATATGATTCATCAACACTAATATTAACCTTGCCTGAAGTAGGTGTATCAGTATAATCGGCCCCCACAGGGTTGTTGTTACAAGATACAAAGGTTAACAAGGAGATGAAGAATAGGATTATTTTCAATGGTTGCATTTTCTAATATTGATAACGTATAAACTTATTAATCATTGCTGAAGTTGAGTTTCAGCATTTCTGTTTTTGCGCAATCTTAAAGCCATGTAAAGTCTAAATGCAGCATAAATTAGTATTATACATCCATAAACGGGCCTGTTATTGGGTATTAGTTCTAAAAAAACATTTGTAAATATTAGGCTTAGTCCAATTAATAAATAAACAGCTACCATAAAAACACCTACATAATAAGCTACTTTTTTTAACGCCTGGTTTGATTCTTTTCCCATAATTTTTATTCAAAGTACAAATTAACAAAAAAACATCAAATTAAAGCGTGAATAATACTTAATAACTAGAAAAAAAATAAGCCTCTCAGAATTAACTAAGAGGCTTAAAGCAATATGATTAATTATTTTAATTAACGTGATATGTTAATTTTAAAGCTATAAACTTGCTCCTTACCGGATATCTTTAGTATGTATTGACCAACAGATGCATGTGCTAAATTTAATAGCTTATTTCCAGTTAAGTTAACTTGTTCCTGAAGATAAATTCTTTCTCCAATTAAATTATAAACTTCAATACTTCCAGTGTCATGCAATTGGCCAAAATTAATGGCAATTCTATCTCCATCACAAATTACCTTGATATTTAAATTTTCGAGATTTGCAATTCCGGTAGTGTTAATTACCTCGATAGCGGTTGTTGCTGTATCACTACAGATTCCATTAGTAGCAGCAAAAGTAACTGTATAGTTTCCTGCAACTGTATAAGTGTGCAAAATATTGGCTGGTCCATTATTTACGGTAGTTCCGTCACCAAAATCCCAGTTAAAGTTAGTGGCTCCCTGTGCAGATGCAACAAATGAAATAGCGGTATTTGTATAAATGTCGACAAAACTCTCACTAGCATTCAGGTTTGCATAAATCGTATTACCACCGGTAATTGAAAAGTAATCTGTAGTGCTATAAATAAAAGGGGCTGCACCCAAACTCATAACAGCCATATAATTGCCCGCAGCAAGATTATTTATTGTCTGTTGGCCATTGATTCCTGACAATGAATCTAAAGCATTACCATTAGCATCAATAATTTGAATGTCTAAAGTTTCTATTGATGGATAGTTAATAATTACAGCGCCATCATTTCCATTACAAGATGGGGCAGATGTAGTAAAAGATACTGCCGGATTGAAATGAAGAATAAATCTAGTTTTGAAATTCCCTATAGGCAAAGAAACAGCATAACTTGGATTAATTCTCAAATTAATTATACTGTCAAGTTGAGTGTCTTCTAAAAATACTAAAACAGATGGAGCAAAGGAAGTTATATCTGTTAATACAATATTGTAGGTTCCAGCGGCTAATGTTTTAACACCAAGCTGAACAGTTTTGTCAGTATCAAGAAGCCCCATTACATTTATTGTAATATCTAAACTATCAACTATTGAATAAATATTTGGAACACCTGAAGCTGGCGGAGCATAGAGTAATGTTGCATCTCTGTTTGCTTCATAACCATCAGTGGCTGTGCCATCAAAATAAATTGCTGTTTCGTTAGCAGCCCCGTTTCCTTGTACTTCGATTCTTAATAAATCAACTAAACTGCTTCCTCCAAAGAAGTTAGCACCCAGATCTGCATAGCTTGTATTTCTGATTGTATTAGTGGTGTTGATATTACCTGGAATTAATGCATTAACAAATATCCCTTGTGATGAAGCAATTGTGTTTGTAACTCCATTTGTTCCAACTAAACCATCCCATGTACCATAGCTTCCGGCATAGCCACCAGTAGTTACGAATGCTTTATATCCACTAGCAGATAAAACAGTATTATTTAGTGACTGTAATGCATTCCAACTAATTGGCGAAGGATAAGGATTACCAATAAGATTAAGTCCATCAGTTACTTTAGTTAAATTAAAACCACCAGGTATAGATCCATTATTTACTGGTCCCTTTACATCTACTGTTATGTTTGCAGGCACCACGCAGGCAAAACCTTTTAGCGGAGTAATTGGGTCAGCAGCACCAGTTGCTCCAATCCAACCAAAATCTGGATTAGGATTGAGATCTGCTTCATTATATTCCCACACTGTTGGAAGCTGTGTATAGCTATTACCAGGAATAAATACTTGACCATCGAGTGAACTTAAAATAGTAAAATCATCTCTCCAGCCATTAATTGTATTATTAACAAAAGCTCCTGATACAGGCGCTGAAAGATAATGATAGCCGCTTATTCCACCTATTTTACGCTCCACCGTTACATCGCCAGTAATATTACCTGCAAGCGGATTTACGAGCGCTGTTTTTCCTGTTATAGAGCGCAGCACTAAAAATCCATTCGACACCAAAGTACCAGTATTTGTTGATAAAACCCCTGAAACATAAGTCGTATTGTTAAGCGATGTAGCACCACTTGTATTGTTAATTATTAAGTTATTAAAAGTAGTCTTACCAGAAATACTTTGAGCACCAAGTGTACTGTTGAATTCTACAGAACCGGGCGCAATAGTTGGATCAATCACAGTTACGCTTGAATTTATTGAACCTGAAACAGACCAGTTTCCCTTTACATTAAGTTTAAATCCATTTGTGTTGAGTCCGTTTGAAATAAAATAAGGAGGTGCAGTTTGAAAATTAATATTTCTGCAAGTGGCTGCACAGTTTAGAACAATTTGTGGTGCCCCAACAGGAATGGTAACATCTATTGAACCATTAGGAACCGTATTGCATGCCCAATTGCTTGGCAAACACCAATCGTTTGTAACTCCTAGCCAGGTCCCAAAACCTGTACCTGCAATATTTAATGTATACTCCTCAATCTCACCACTATTATATCCAACTGCATCGCAAGCATTAGCGCTAGGTGTTCCGTCTATTGCCATTACTCTTAATCTTACAGTGCCATTATTACCTGTACAAGGAATTGTTATTATATGTGTTGAAGTTCCGGCAACAGGGCTTTGAGGTAATAAAATATTTTCACCAGGTCCATTAAAACTATTATCTCCGTTTAAATCAATCCATGCCACTCTTCCTAGAGCAGCTGTGCCAAAAGTTTTTATTTTTAATTGATAAGAAAAACCTTTTTGCACGGTTGAACTGATTGCCTGAAAGTTTTGATAATTATCTCCGCTGCTATCGTAGGTTGAATTGTTATTAATAGTGTTAAATTGAATATTGGTGATATAGTGATTGATAGTACTTGGACTATTTGTAATACTTGAAGCACAACGCGGCGTTATAGTTGCAATTGGTGTAGTTTGAATAAGACAGCCAGGACCATTTTGAACTTGTGCTCTTACGTATAGACTACCGTTTATTCGATCTATGATTGTAATGTCATTATTACCATCCGACAATTCGGTACTACTTACTGAAGCAAAATTATTTAATGAAAACTCCCACAGAATTACATCACCAGAGTTTCCAGACAATGTTAGTGTATATGAGTCATTAACGGTACTCACAGATGGAGATGGGCTTACTGAAATTGTACCTGACACTGTAGGTGTGATACATGGAAAACATTCCAATTTTAATTGAAAAATACCCTGCACGCCACTTAGGCCTCCAACCAAAATAAAATAATCAGTACCACTTACTGATTGCCAAGAAACTTGTGATTGCAAGCCACTTCCACAACCTGCAAAGTCGTCATTGGAGGCTACACATGTTAATGTGCCGCAACTTCCGCTGTAAACTGCAACTTTTGTATTAAAGGTGGTTCCATTACAAGTACTTACTCTAAAGTAATCGCCTGTCCCGGTTGTTCTGTACCAAATACCATTGATCCCTGCAGATGTCATTCCTCCGCAAACGGCAATAGGGTCGCCAGCAGAGGTTCCGCCATTCGAGTTTTGACCATAAACAATATCTCCGCAATTCATAGGAATAGCATCATCACACAAATCATTCGTAGGAACTGGTGGCGGAATTACATTTACCACACATATTGAAATATTTGCATTTACGGGAACACCAGCCGCAAAATCATACACCCTTAAAAAATAGGTTTGTCCAATGGTTAATCCATTTAAATTGAGCGTTTCAGTTTGACCATTTCCAGTATTGTTTATGCAATCCATAAAAGATGTTGTAACACAGCTTCCACTATATGCAGTGATTACCATATCGTAAACTCCTTGTCCTGTAGCCTGAATAATTGAAGATGTTTGAGCAGCAGTAAATTTGAACCAAACATCATCATTTAAATTTCCGCCACATATTGGTGAAGATTGCGGAGACAATGTTGCTCCTGCTGCATTTTGCAGATAAGGAGAACAACTATTTCCTGGATTTAAATTAATTGCTCCCGCGCAATTGTCGTTTACTGGAGGGCTTGGAATTGCCGGACTAGTAACACAAATGGTAAAAGTTAATGTAGCAGGTGCTGCAATACCTTCATCAAATACTCTAATATAATAGGTTGCCGTAGGTGTTAATCCTGTAAGAGAGAGCGTTTCTGTTCCTCCATCTCCTGTGTTATCTGTACAAGAAATACCAGCAGCTCCACAAGCTCCACTAAAGGATTCTATAATTGCATCAAATTGAGCAGAACCTGTTACAATAACATTGTGTACAGATTGGGTCGCCACAAATTTAAACCAAACATCATCATTATTAGTCCCAAAGCAAATTGTTGAAGGTGCAGACTGCGTTGCATTTAAAACTGTACCAGCAGTAGGCGATGAACATGTTGGAGACCCACTAGGGATAACTGCAATTGCACCACTGCAATTGTCATTTGCAGGACCTGGGGTTACCACACCATTTACAATACAAACATTAAAACTACCTTGAGTAGCATAACCAACACCACGTCCGTAAATTCTGATTCGATAGGTTGTTGCAATAGATAATCCCTGAAGACTTAAAGTTTCAGTTCCACCAATACCAGCTCCATCAACACATTGTATTATAGCGCCATTACACAATCCAGTTCTTAATTCCAATACAGCATTTAGAGGTGCTGAAGGAGTAACAATAATATCATGTGCTGTGGAAGTTGCCACAAAGCTATACCACACATCATCATCAGGATTTGCCACAAAACCACCGCATAAATTACCAGGCAGACTAGAATTTGTTGCGCCTAAAGTTGTTCCTGCTGTTGTTATACATGTTGGGTTAGATGATAATGAAATTGCATTAGCACACACATCGTTAACGGGTGGAGGAAACAATACTACTTGGTTTACTACACATATATCGAAATTACTATTTGAAGGATAGCCTGCACCTGAGTCATAAACTCTTATATAGTAGGTAAAGCCAACATTGAGCCCACCTTGAGTAATTACCTCGGTGCCTCCAGAGCCCGATAAATTGGCACAAGCTAAATTGGTTAAGCCAGCGCAGGATCCTTCAAGTAATTCAATAACCATATCCATTCCTAATGCGCCTACACCCGTAATATCTACAGCGGTAGAGGTAGCCACAAATTTATACCAAACATCATCATTGGCATTCCCACCACATGAGGTCCCTGGGGTTGACAAGGTTGCATTTTCAACCGTACCAGCAGTATTCACACATGAAACTCCCGGGGTTAAGGTAATTGCTCCTAAACAGTTGTCGTTGGCTGGTGGAGGTGGTATATAAGTTACGCAAATATTAAATGTACCATAACTTGCGGTGTTTTTATCAAAAACTCTTATTCTATATGTATTGCCAATTGTTAATGATGTAAGGTTAAGTGATTCAGTTCCTGCAGCCAACGTGTTATCTACACAGTTAACCTGAGAAGGGGTAACACAACTATTATCTTGGTAACAAGCTAAAACAATGTCGATGCCCGAAGTAGCCTGCGCTGTTATTGTTACATTTGATGATGGCGCAACAAATTCATACCAAACATCATCATCGGCATCGCCACCGCAACTTGGTGCTGCAATTCCAGAAGATGTTGCATTAACAGTGGTACCAGCCGTAAAGCTGCACAAAAGTGTTGGAATTATTGAAGAACCGGGGCATCCATCATTAATTGGTGGTGGCGCTAGGGTTGAAAAAGGTTGAAATGCGCACCATGGGCTTAGAGGTCCACCGCAGTTGGTACGCACTCTAAAATGATATTCAGTAGAACTAGTAAGTCCAGTTAAATTTGTTGTATTTACCATGCCCAAGGAAAGTGAAGTGTATGGCCCTGAAGGTGATGGGCCATACTCAACATCAAAAGCAGTTGATCCACATCCGATGGTGTTCCAATTTAATGCGGCTGTTGAAAAACCAATGGCAGATGCAGTTAATGTATTAACTGTTGGACAAGCATTTTCAACTGTTATTTGGTCAATGGCCATGTCAAAACCGTTTTCACTTGTTGCTCTTAATGCTATTCTAACATTAGGATTACCTGCATAAGCAGAGAGGCAAGCAGTGTAATCTTGCCAAAACATTGTGCTTGCAGCCGGGTTATATCTACTGCAAGTAGGCGCTCCAGCAACAAATGACCATGTATTTCCACCGTCTGTTGATACTTCAAAGCGAATGCGATCATTGGCAAATGAAGCATTGTCATCTTGTGACATACTAATTGTTACAATTGGCGATAATAAGCTGGTGAAATCCATACAAGGCAATATTAATCTTGCCTCTTTACCTGCCGCATAATCATAACTCGCAAAAATGGCGAAACCATTATTAACAGTGTTTAAAGATGGCGGTGCGCTAAAGCCGGGAACAAAATTAGTTCCGAATAGTATAGACCAACTGTTTGTAATATTTGGTGCAATAGTTTGCGTTAAATAAGCTGGATTTGGCGTTGCAGCGAAAGTTTCATTATAAGGAAAGGTTGTGTTTCTAGAAATAACTTGACTTACGGTAGCTAAAGCATTATTGGCAATATTGGCATCTGCTGTGGTAATATGAGAACAAGCGAAATTATAAGTGCCATTGTCGTCCATATCAATTGGAGCGCAATTCACATTAAGTGTGCCATTTACGGCTAAAGTACCGGTATTTACAGTTGCAGAAACACTTGTAGTTGTTGGACCAGTAATATTTACAGTTACCGTAGTTGGGTTTGTTGCAAAATTATGGATTGTCAATCCTTCGTTTTTTAATTGAACAGTAATGGCTTGTGACGAATTACCGCAACCTAGCGATGGATTAATTAGCGCGCTTAATCTAATATCTATTGATGAGGGCAGAGGAGGAGTCCAAGTAAAAGTTCTGCCTGATGAGGGGGGAGTTGTTGTGTTTGTTAGAAAGCAAGCTGAAATGTTTGAAACTCCCGGGCTGCTCGAGTTCCAATTATTTCCTGCGGCTACTAATCTGTTATTAAAATCTGTGTTAACTGCACCTCTTAATCCAACTTGAGCTGATCCTGGGGTTGAAGTACCACCAGCAAATGAACAACTCCCATAAACAACTTCAATAGTATTGTCAGCTTCGTTCAAACGAATCTGAAAATTAAACCATTGATTCTCAACCGTTCCAGCGGCAACCCTTGCATTTTTCCACTGAACCACCAATGTTCTGTTGGGAGCTGAGCCAATGGTTTCGTATCTTATTTCACCTGTTTTCTGTATGAAAGCACCTGAAGCCGCACCAACTGGGGCTCCTGAAAATGTAATCGTGGTTGCAGTAATAGCAGTCACTACTCTTCCTGGAGCAGGAATATTAGGGCCTGTAATAGTGTCATTAACCACTATGCCGCCAGTGGTAACAGGTAAAGTTGTAGTAATGGTATTGCCAGAAATACTCCCAAAAATTAAATGACTTCCAGCTAAATTTCTTGCCATTGCAGCAATTGAATTTTTAGATGAAAGAGGACTTGAGTTAGCTGTTGAAATTGGAGTAAAGGTTGTTCCTATTGAACTTCCCATTGCTATATAACCATCTGGATTAATAGAAAACTGGGTATATACTGTGTCATTATATTTGAAGCTAAAACCAATAGGTCTGTTAGTTATTAGTGCAGCATCCCAAACACTTGTGGCTTCATGAGAACTCGCTGCCACTGTACCCCCAGTTATTGGTGTATATGTTCCAACAGAGGTAGAAAAAGTATAGTTTGGCGTTGCAACTTGTGCTTGAATTTTAAGTGAGAAAACAACTCCCAAAAACAAAAGACCTATATTTTTATAAAACTGACTATGTAAAAACTTATTCATGATTACCTCCTTTGTTATTAGCCAAAGAAAGTTCTTTACTTTGGCCCATTTCGATTAAAATATTGGCCAAATCATTAAATTGCTCATTGTCAATTAAATCAATTACTGATTTTTCGAGTTTCGATTTAACAATTGGATTTTTAACTAGCCATAGCTTCATTTCTGATTCAAATAATGCTAAATCAGTACCATTTTCATTAATAACAACAATCGGAAGTTGCTTCAAGAGCTTTTTTGCCGGACTTAATCGAGTGGGCATTTCGGATCGATTTTGGTAAGTTGGCACTAAAATAGCATCAGACTGCGCTTTAGCTTTATTTACCAGCCCAAAAAAGCCTATAAAAAATAGGACAAGAATTGTTGTGATTTTTTTCATTATATGTTTGTTTTATCTATTTCAAAATTAAACTTTCATCCAACTTTCCAATTCTGTTGGTAAAATATATGATTATCATAATTTTAACCTAAAATCTATTTCACAATTTGATTGCAACCTAGCAATTAACGATTTTTTACTTTTAAAGTTTCACAAAAATAGCCATTTGTATAGATATGTTTATTAAAAAGCGATACAAATATAGCTATTATGAGGGACTAAAATAATATTTGCCTCACAATGCAAGTTAATTTAACAATACGAAAATGTGAATTCAAGCATTATATTTGCATAATTACAATTTTAAATGAAAAAAATAACTCTAAAAAGTTGGCTGCTGATAATAATTATGACAGTAGCAGCGGCAGTTAGGTTTTATGGTTATTCAAGTTGGTCGCTCACCAATGACGAGCTAAGCGCCTTACTAGGATTTAGCTATGGTAGTTTATATAACAATATTTTTAGCTACGTAGTCTCTGACTTTCACCCTGCTGGTGTTCAAATATTAATATGGTTTTGGTGTAAGGTTTTTGGAACCTCAGTGGCTGCGTTAAGATTTCCTTTTGTTTTGATGGGTATACTATCTGTTTACTTGGTGTATTTAACTTCTCGAAAATGGTTTAATTATCATACAGCAGTGCTTGTTACTTCGACTCTGGCAGTTTCTCAGTTTGCCATTTTGTATAGTCAAATTGCTAGGCCATATAGTGCAGGTTTGTTCTTTGTTTTATTAACCTTACATGGTTGGAATGGATTTATATTTCTACAAAAAAATCAGAAACCTAAGTTCTATAGTCTAATCGTATTTATTACTGGAATGATTTTGAGCATGTATAATCATTATTTTAGTTTTTTGATGGTTGCTATTATAGGTATATCAGGCTTATTTATGGTTTCTAACATCAATAGAAAAATGTATGCTTATTGTGGAATTATTGCCTTGCTGCTGTTTTTACCCCATTTAAAAATTACTATAAACCAATTTTCGGCAGGTGGATTAGGTTGGCTTGCTGCACCAGAAGGTGATTACTTTAAGGTTTATACGAAGTATATGTTTAATCAATCTAAGTGGTATTTATTATTTATATTCTTGATTGCATTGATTGCAGCTGCAAAACTGCCCTATAAATTGCCTGAGAATAAACTAAAATGGTTGGCTTTATTTTGGTTTTTACTACCGCTAATGATAGCCTATTTTTACAGTATTTACATTAGCCCATTACTTCAACATAGCATATTAATTTTTTCATATCCGTTTATTCTTTTTTTCATTTTTTCACTTACACCTAACAATCAAAAAGCAGTTTTTATATTGGCACCATTAATACTTTTGCTAGGAATTTATCAGATATACGGAATAAATAAGTTTAACGGGAGTAATGAATTTGCTAGATTTAAAGAAATTGCTCAACATATAGATGATGCCGACAAAAAATACGGTGCATTTAATATTACAAGGGCTATAAATGTTACGGACTCTTCCTACATTGGATATTATCTTTCTAAATTAAATAACAAAAATCATTTTGTTTTTTATCATAACTCCGGCAGAGAGCAATTAGCTGGGGTTGTTAAATTAGTTTCATCGGCCCAAACACCTTACTTTTTATATTGCTTTACCAACTCAGATTGCCCACCTGAAATCAATTCCATAATTCAAAGCAAATATCCTTACCTCATTCAAAAAGTGCATTACTTTAATTCTGAATTTTATTTATACAGCAAAAAAAATAGCGATTCTTTACAACACATAAAAACATATGAAAAAATCTATCGACAAACATATGATGGTTCTTTTAAGTATTTCTCAAATCCTATTTTAGTTGAAAGAGATAGCACAACATTAAACACACACAATGCTTTTGAGGTGATGAACGATAAAATTGAGTATAGCTCTACCTTCTCAGCACCTCTTAAGGAAATAACACAGAGCACCTCAAACATAATACATGCCAGTGTTCAACTAAAAACATCGGCTGTGGAGGATGATGCATTATTAGTTTTTAGTATTGACCATGGCGAAGAAAATTATTTTTGGGCAGGCTTAAATTTAAAACCATTTGTTAAAAATATTGGCTCTTGGAATACTTGTTATTTTTCAATTAGATTGCCTAGAATTAAGGCTAAAAATGATAAGATTGCTATTTATATTTACAATCAATTTAAGAAAAATATACAAATTGACGATTTAACGATTACGGTGGAAAAAGGCAATCAAAATTTATATGGTCCTAGGAAAGATGAATACATCCTCTCTTCGATGAAATTATCACAATAGGTCTATATATCACCCCTTAATTCTGTAATTTTTCTTCTGTCTTTTTTTGTTGGTCTGGCTTGTTTATTTCCCCTTTTGCCGCTGCTGAAATAAAACGCACTCAATATTTTTTGTTTTTCCTTCTCCTCCTCAGGCGTAATATCGCTGTAGCATTCAATAGCTAATGCAGCATTAACACGCTTTTCAATTACTTTGGTGATTTGAATTACGATACGTTTGCCTTCAATTTTAACGCCATATATTTCTCCCAGCTTGACCATTTTAGATGGTTTAATTGGAGATTCTTGATCAAGTTTAACTTTGCCATCATTGCATGCAGATGTTGCAATAGAGCGAGTCTTAAACAATCTTATTGCCCATAAATACTTGTCTATTCTAACTTTAGGTGTGCTTGCTAAATCCATACACAAATATAATTAAAGTTCTAAAAGCAGCATGAAAATGGATCATTACATATCATAACTATTACTAATTTTGCTAACTCAAACAGGGCGACTAATTAAAATTTAATATAAAAAGCATTATGAAAATAGGTATTTTAGAGGAAGGAAAAACACCAGCCGATAAACGAGTTCCTTTTACACCAGAGCAGTGCAGAGCCATTGAGCAGGGCTTTCCAGGAACCAAAGTGTACGTGCAAAAAAGCGATGTAAGATGTTTCTCAAATGATGAGTATCAAAAGCAAGGTATTGCAGTGGTTGAAAATGTTGATGATTGTGATATTCTTTTTGGAGTTAAGGAAGTGCCAAAAGACAAATTAATAGCGGGTAAAAAATATATGTTTTTTTCTCATACAATTAAAAAGCAGGCCCACAATAAAAAACTAATTCAAGATGTCATTAAAAAGAAAATCCAATTGATAGATTATGAATGTTTGGTAGATGCAGAGTATAATAGAATAATTGGATTTGGACACTATGCCGGCATAGTAGGCACATACAATGGCCTAATGGGCTATGGATTAAAGTATAATTTGTACGATATTAAACCAGCCCATTTATGCAGAGACAGGCGTGAAATGATGATTGAATTGCAAAAAGTAAGACTGCCAAATATTAAAATTATTGTTACCGGTAATGGACGCGTTGCCAATGGTGCGATTGAATTGTTAGGAGCCATGCAGATGCGCAGAGTTACACCATTCGAATTTGTAAAGTATTCTTTTAGAGAGCCAACTTACGTTCAATTACATAGCAACAACTATAATGAGGCCACTGATGGCTCAGGATGGAATTTGCAGACTTTTTATAAACAGCCACAAAAATTTAGGTCAACTTTTAGCAAGTATACAAAGGCATGTGATTTACTTTTACATTGTAGTTATTGGAATCCCCAGGCTCCTAAATTGTTCACAAAAGAGGAAATGCGTTCACATGATTTTCACATAAGTGTAATTGCTGATATTACTTGTGATATTGATGGGTCAATTCCTTCAACCACACAATCTACAACTATTGAAAATAAGTTTTTTGGTTATAATCCAATGACCGAAGAAACAGCAGAGCCTTTTGACAATAGCACTATCACCGTAATGGCCGTGGATAATTTGCCATGCGAGTTGCCTCGAGATGCTTCTGAAGATTTTGGGAAGGAATTAATAGAAAAGGTTTTACCAGCACTTTTGATTTCTGATAGCGAAGGGATTGTTGAAAGAGCTACTATTGCAAAAGATGGCAAGCTAAATCCAAGGTTTGAGTATCTCGCTGATTATGCTTATTAACAATCGTATTATTCAATAATTTAATAGATTTGTTGAAACAATACTTGTTTAAAATACCATTTTAAAGATCCAAAATAGATTCAAAAATTAAATTAATATTAGTATGGCTAGCGAAAAACAAGAAGAGATTTTAAACAGATTAGATCAAAAATTTGAAGCTATAGGTCAACAAACCAATGTGCATTTAGAAGGTTTAGTTTGGGCAAATCCTATTACCTATTGGGATTATATTTTACCTGATGCACTTTTGAATTTACAAATAAAACGAACCACACAACCCGATGAAATGGTATTTATCATGTATCATCAAATTAATGAATTGTTGTTTAAAATGATTTTATGGGAAATTAATCAAGTGAGTGATACCGAAAAATTAGAGGCCGCGTTTTTTACTGAAAAACTAAGAAGAATAAGTCGTTATTTTGATATGCTATCCTCCTCTTTTAGCATTATGGGTGATGGGATGGAAAAAGAGCAGTACATGAAATTCAGAAATACGTTAACTCCTGCGAGTGGATTTCAGAGTGCTCAGTACCGACTTATTGAGTTTTCATCTACAGAGTTAATCAACCTAATTGATTATCGTTTTAGAGCTAATATTGATATAAATAATTCTTATGAGCATGCATATGATCATTTATATTGGCAAGCTGCAGGAAAAGACCATGCAACAGGAAAAAAAAATACACTCATAACATTATTTGAAAAAAGATATAAGAACGATTTTTTGACCATGATGGAAAAGTATAATACCACCAATTTATGGACAAGATTTAAACAATTGCCAGATAAGGTAAAAGAGGATCAGTCATTGATTGATGCCATGAGACATTACGATTACACTGTAAATGTAACATGGGTAATGGCTCACTATAACGCAGCAGGTAAATATTTGGGAAATGCTGAAGCTACCGGTGGTAGCGATTGGCAAAAATATATGCACCCAAAATACCAAAGAAGAATTTTCTTTCCAGCATTATGGACAGAAGATGAATTGAAAAATTGGGGAAGCAAAGTGTAGTATTAAAATGTAAGTTCAGCATTTAAAATTCACTTGGCTTATACTGTTTCTAGAGACTATACCAACCAAATTTATTGGCTATCTGCAAGCTAAATGTGTTATGTTTTAAATTGTACTTGCAAAAAGAAAATTGTTAATAGTGACGTGCAATTTAAAACTCACAAATGTTTCTACTTATCAAAGGGAATTTATTATTATCATAACTATT